>NZ_BAAGZJ010000060.1:0-45802 GCF_054778635.1 Nocardiopsis nanhaiensis | reverse complement strand
CGCCTACGGCGCAGCACCCCCGTTCGTCGCCCGCCACCACCCTCAACGGACGCCTACGGCGCAGCACCCCCGTTCGTCGCCCGCCACCACCCTCAACGGACGCCTACGGCGCAGCACCCCCGCCCGTCGCCCGCCACCACCCTCAACGGACGCCTACGGCGCAGCACCTTCTCGACGGGCAGCATCCACTGAACCTAGTGGTGAGGCGGGATAATCGGGCGCATGGATGCCATCAGGGTCAGTGACCCCGCAGACCCGCGCCTCGCCGACTACACCCGGCTCCGCGACGTCAACCTGCGCCGCCACTTGGAAGCCGAGCACGGACTGTTCATGGCCGAAGGCGACAAGGTGATCCGCAGGGCCGCCACCGCCGGGTTCGTCCCGCGCAGCTTCCTGCTCACCGAACGGCGAGCAGAGGCCCTGGACGACGTGGTCGCCGCCACCGAAGCACCCCTGTACGTGGTCAGTGAAGAGACCGCGCAGCAGCTCGTCGGGTTCGACCTGCACCGGGGCGCGCTCGCCGCCTACCTCCGCAAGCCGCTGCCGGAACCCGACGAGGTCCTGGCCAAGGCCCGCAGCATCGTCGTGTTGGAGGACCTGGTCGACCACACCAACGTCGGCGCGATCTTCCGCAGCGCCGCCGGGCTGGGTGTGGACGCCGTCGTCCTGGCGCCGCGCTGCGCCGACCCTCTCTACCGCAGGTCGGTGAAGGTGTCGATGGGCGCGGTCTTCACCCTCCCCTACACCCGCCTGGACGACTGGTACGGCGGCCTGGACAGCCTGCGCGACGCGGGGTTCGACCTCATGGCACTCACCCCCGGCGAGGGTTCGCTGCCGCTGCGCGAGGCCATGGACCGCCTCGCCCCCGACACCAAGGTGGGGCTGCTGCTCGGCACAGAGGGCGACGGCCTGTCCGCCCGCTGGCTGGAACGGGCCACCTCCCGCGTGCACATCCCGATGGCCGACCGCGACGTCGATTCCCTCAACGTGACCGCCGCCGCAGCCGTCGCCTGCTACGAGCTCTCCCGGTTCGGTGCCGGTACGGGTGCCGAGCCCCGGAGAGGCACGGCCTGAACCCGCACGTCACCCCGTGTGCACGGGTGTGCCGATCGGCCTGAACCGGCACGCCGCCCCGGCCGACCCGCGGGTCACCCGGGCCGCGCCGAGACCGTAGTGTGGCGCATGACACGGACAGAGCAGAAGGAGGACGCACGACATGGGCGGCCGAGCACTGGTGCAGTGGGAGCAGAACAGGGACAACGCGCCCGATTCACTCCACGTCGACCTCTACGCCGGGGGACGGGCGCCGAGCGAGGGACTGGAGGACGTCACCTTCTACCAAGTGCCCTACGCGCCCTCCACCCAGAGCGTGGACGAGCGGTTGGACATCATCGGCCGGATGCCCGCACTCCAAGTGCTCCAGCTGGTCTCGGCCGGGTACGAACAGGTCCTCGGACTCCTCCCGGACCACGTCACCCTGTGCAACGGCCGCGGGCTGCACGACGCCAGCACCGCCGAACACGCACTCGCGCTCATGCTCGCCTCGCAGCGCGACCTGCCCCGGTGGGCAATCGACCAGCGCGACCACCGCTGGGGTTCGGTACCGCAGCGCTCACTGGCCGACTCCCGGGTGATGATCATCGGGTACGGGAGCATCGGCGCGGCCATCGAGCGGCGCCTGCTGCCCTTCGAGACCGAGGTGGTCCGGGTGGCCAGCCGCGCCCGCCCGGAGGAGGACGTACACGGCGTCAACGAACTGCACGTCCTGCTGCCCGACGTGGACATCGTCGTCCTGGTCACCCCGCTCACCGAGGACACCCGGGGCCTGTTCGGCGCGCACGAGCTCGCGCTGCTGCGTGACGACGCCCTCGTGGTGAACATCGGCCGCGGCGCGGTCCTGGACACCCGGGCCCTGCTCGCCCAGAACGGCCGCGTCCGCGCCGCCCTGGACGTCACCGACCCCGAACCGCTGCCCGTCGACCACCCGCTGTGGGAGGCGCCCGGCGTCTACCTCACCCCGCACGTGGCGGGCGGTTCGGCGGCCTTCTACCCGCGCGCCCGCGCCTTCATGGACACCCAGCTCTCCCGCTGGGCCGCCGGGGAGCCGCTGGCCAACGTGGTCCGGCCCGGGAACGCCGGAACCTGATCACGGCTGTTCAGGGGATGGCGGGACGCCCGTTTGTCCCCTCCGCAGGACACACTGGTGGCATGCGGATCGCGGTGGTCGCCGACGGAGACGGCGGGGGGTGGCTCAGGGAACTCGACGGAGATTCCCCCACCGCCCCTGCCCGCGGCGTGGACGACCTCGCCGCGTCGGTACGCGAGGTCGAGCGCTCCCGCGGGGAACCCGTCCGCTGGGTCTGGGCGGCCACCGAGGACATCTACCCCGACCTCGTCCGGGCCGGGGTCCGGGTGGCGCGGTGCCACGACACCGCACTGACCGAGGCGCTCCTGCTCGGGTACGGGGCCCGGCACTCCGAACCCCACTCCCTCGGCGCCGCCTGGGCCAGGCTCCACCACCTGCCGGTCCCCGCCGACCCCGTGCGGCCCCTCGGCGAGGGCACCGCGGCGCAGCCCGCCCTGTTCGAGGCCGACCGCTCCACCCTGCCGCCCGGAACGGACCGGCTCGCCGCCCTGGTGGAGGTCCACACCGACCAGCGCAAACGCATCGCCGAGCTGCCCGAACCGGGCCGGATGGCGCTCCTCGCGGCCGTGGAGTCGGCCGGGGCCCTGGCCGCGGTGGAGATGAGCCACGATGGGCTGCCCTGGCGACCGGACATCCACGACCGGGTCCTCACCGACATCCTCGGTGCGCGACCGCGCGCGGGGGAACGGCCCCCGGTCCTGGCCGACCTGGCGGCGAGGATCGGAGAGGTGGTCGGCCACGAGGTCAACCCGGATTCGCCCGCCCAGGTCCTCAAGGCGATGGCGTGGGTCGGCCACCCGGTGGAGTCCACGCGCTCCTGGGTGCTGGAGGCCGTCGACCATCCGCTGGTGCCGCTCCTGCTGCGCTACAAGGAACTCGCCCGGCTCCACTCCGCCAACGGCTGGGCCTGGCTGGAGACCTGGGTGCGGGAACTGCCCGGGGAGAGCGGCCAGGGGCCGAGGCTGGGCCGGTTCCAGCCCGACTACGTGGTGGGCGGCGTGGTCTCGGGCCGGTGGGCGACCCGTGGCGGCGGCGCCCTCCAAATCCCCAAGTCGGTCCGCAGCGCAGTACGGGCCGACCCCGGCTGGACCCTGGTGCGCGCCGACGCTGGCCAGCTCGAACCCCGCGTGCTCGCCGCCGTGTCGGGCGACAGCGCCCTCGCCGCGGCCGCCGCGGAAGAGGACCTGTACGCCCGGCTGGCCGTCCACGTGGGTGACGACCGCGAGCGCGCCAAGATCGGCCTGCTCGCCGCCATGTACGGCCAGACCTCCGGCGACGCCGCACCCCTGCTGGCCACCATGCGCCGCCTGTATCCCCGCGCGCTGGAACACGTGGACGCCGCGGCCCGAGCAGGGGAGGGCGGCGGCATCGTCCGCTCCTGGCTGGGGCGGACCTCGCCCGCCCCGGAAAGCTGGGCGGACACCGCCGACACTCCGGACGGTGACCGGAGGCGCCGCGCGCACGGCCGGTTCACCCGCAACTTCGTCGTGCAGGGCACCGCGGCGGAATGGGCGCTCGTCCTCCTCGCGGCCCTCCGCCAGGAACTGCCCGCGGTACCCGAGGGCGGCGGCATCGTCTTCTTCGTGCACGACGAAGTGGTCCTTCACGTCCCCGAAGAGCTCGCCGACGAGACCGTGCGCGCGATCGCGCGGGCCGAAAGACGGGCCCGGGAGATCCTTTTCGGTGACACCCCGGTGCGCTTCCCCCTTTCGGTTTCCGTCACCGACTGTTACGCCGAACTGTGAAACCGGGCGTAGCCGCCACAACACCGCGATAGACGGGATAGTGACCGAAAGGTGGACGTCCGGTATCGGACGGCGCGGGCTTCTTGCAAAGTCGTCCAGGTGCGCCCATTCTTGGACCGGAACATGTTCTAACGAAGGCCGTGCGCCGCAGTGGTTACCCCGACCGCCGCGGTCACAGAAAGGGTGATTGTCCCCCGTGCGGAACCGTCTCACCACTTGTGCGGGCACAACGGCCGCCTTCGCGGTCGCCTTCACGGCCTTCGGGGCAGCCCCCGCCCTGGCCGACCCGGTCGTCGAGGACCGCCCGCCCCTGTCCGAACAGCACTCCCCGGAGGGGGCCGCCCCGAGCGGGTCCGAGCCCAGGGCCCTGGCGAACGGCACCGCACCCGGTGCGGCGGCCGGGAACGGCGCCGACGGTGACGACGTCGCCACCCCCGCCGTCGCCGACGCGGACCAACTCAACGAGGACACCTACGTCGCCCCCTTCAAGGAGGCGAGGTCGGTCGAGTACTTCGCCGTGGCGGACGAGGAACTGCCGCGCGAGACCGTCGACGCGGTGCGCGAGATCGCCGGGGTCGAGAACGTCCTGACCGTGGACGCTGCCCGGGTCGAGGTCGACGGAGAGTCCACCTCCCTGCTCGGCGTCAACCCGTCGAGCTTCCGCAACCACGCCCCCGAGCCCTCCGCCGAGTCCGACGACATCTGGCAGGGTGTGGCCGAGGGCCAGATCGCCCTGTCCCAGGACGTGGGCACCGAACGCGAACTGGACGTCGGTGAGGAAGTCACCGTCGCGGGCGGTGACGGCGAAGTGCCCCTGGAGGTGTGGACCCACGCCACCTCCGGCATCGCCGGGATCGACGCCCTCGTGTCCCGCGACCTCTCCCGCGACCTCGGCATGCCCGAGGGCAACGGGCTCGTCGTCTCCGCGCCCGACGCCGACCTGTGGGACCTGCACGACGAGCTCGAGGAGATCCTGGGCGAGGACACCTCGCTCCAGCTCGTCACCGACGCCCCCGAACCGCAGACCAGCGGCGACGCCGTGGACTCCACGGTGATCGAGCAGGTCATCGCCAACGCCGAGACCCAGCTGGGCGTGCCCTATGTCTGGGGCGGTACCACCCCCAACGTCGGTTTCGACTGCTCGGGGCTGCTCCAGTGGGCCTTCAGCGAGGCCGGGGTGTCCATCCCGCGCGTCACACACGACCAGTGGAACGCGGGCGAGCGCATCGAATACGACGACCTCCAGCGCGGCGACCTACTGTTCTGGCGCTCGGACCCGACCGCCCCCGACTACATCTCGCACGTGGCCATCTACCTGGGCGGGGGAGAGATGCTGGAGGCGCCGCGGACCGGACTGGATGTGCGCGTCACCTCGGTGCGGACCGACAACTACGCGGGTGCGGTGCGCGTCAGCACCTGATCGAGCGTCAGTGCCTGAGCAAGCGGCAGCGCTTGGTCCCACAGCAATGAGGATGGGCCGTGGCGTCACCGGGGAGGTGACGACACGGCCCATCTTTCTCCTTGTCCGAAAAACCGCCGGGAGGGGAAGGCAGGCCTCGGTTAGGAGGGGGAACAGGGTCGCCGCTGAGGGAGGGGGAGACAGCGGTGGCCGACCCTGTATCAGTGGTATGGAGTTGTGACAGGGTGTATCCGCCCCCAAGCGGGCGTGTCCCCTCGCACAGGTCTACATAAGCAGCGACCGGACGATTTGGCAAGAGGCCCGGTCAAGTCATGCGGGACACCCCGATGCGCCCTGGCCTCGGTGCCCGAAGCTCCGGGGCCTGTGTGCGCTTCTCTCCCTGTCCGCGTCGCCTCGTTCGCGTTCGCCCCGTGCGGGTCAGCGTCCGGCGGCATACCCCTGGGCTCCGCGCGCGTCCGCGGCGGCACGCAGCTCGCCGCTCTCCGGATCGCGGGCCACCGCGGCCAGGCGGCCGAGCGACCACTCCGGGGAGATCCGGACGCGGTGGCCGCGCCGCTCCAGCTCCCGGATGACCTCCTCGCCCACACTCGCCTCGACGACCAGGTCGCCCGGGATGGTCTCCCGAGGGTGGAAGGAGCTGGGGAAGGCGTTGGTGTGGAACATCGGGGAGTCCAGGGCCGCCTGCAGGTCGTCTACCCCGTTGAGGATCCGCAGCAGCGCCGTCGTCGTCCACTGGTCCTGCTGGTCGCCGCCGGGTGTGCCGATCGCCAGGACCGCCTGGCCGTCCTCCCGGGTCACGAGGGTGGGGGAGAGGGTGGTCCGGGGGCGCCGGCGCGGGGCGAGGGCGTTCGGGGACGCGGGGTCGAGCCAGAACATCTGGGCGCGGGTGCCCAGCGGGAAGCCGAGTTCGGGTATGACGGGCGAGCTGCTGAGCCAGCCGCCGCTGGGGGTGGCCGACACCATGTTGCCTTCGGCGTCCACCACGTCCACGTGGCAGGTGTCGCCGCGCCGGTCCGCGGGATTGCCGCCGGAGGCGCCTGAGACACCTGAGGGGTTCTGGACGGTGGGTTCTCCGGTGGTGCGGTCGCCGGGGACGTCGCCGGGCACGTACAGCGGCGGCGTGAAGGGGGCGAGACCGCTGGGGGAGCCGGGGCGCTGGTCCATGGAGGCCCTGGCGTCGTCGACCAGGCGGGCACGGTCGGCGGCGTAGCCGGAGCTGAGGAGCTCCTTGAGCGGGACGTCGGTGAAGTCGGGGTCGCCGTACCAGGCCTCGCGGTCGGCGAAGGCGAGTTTGCCGGCTTCGGTGAGCCGGTGCACGAAGTCCGCGCTCACCCGGTCGTCGGCTCCGGAGCGCAGATCGCCGCCGAGGCCGAGCGCCTCGGCCATCCGCAGCTTCTGGAGCATGACGGGGCCCTGCCCCCAGGGGCCGGTCTTGTGGACGGTGTGGGCGCCGTAGGCGACGCTGGCGGGGGTCTCGTAGGCGGCGCTCCAGTCGGCCATGTCCTGGGCGGTGAGGAGGGCCTGCTGCGGTTCGCCCTGGCCGCTGGGGACGGGGGAGGCGAGGAAGGCCCCGACCGCCTCGGCGACGAAGCCCTGGGACCAGGATCGGCGGGCCGCCTCGATCTGGGCCTCGCGGTCGCTGCCCGCGGCCTCGGCCTCGGAGACGATGCGGCGGTAGGTGGCGGCGAGGGCGGGATTGCGCAGCCGCGATCCGGCGGCGGGCGCGGTGCCGTGCGGGAGGTAGAGGGCGGCCGAACCGGTCCAGTGCTGGGAGAAGACCGGGCTGAGGGAGTCGATGGCGGCGGCGATCCGGTCCAGGACCGGGTAGCCGCGCTCGGCGAGGCCGATGGCGTGGTCGAGGACCTCGCGGACGGTCATGGTGCCGTGGTCGCGCAGCAGCAGCATCCAGGCGTCGAAGGAGCCGGGCACGGTCGCGGCGAGGACCCCGCTGCCGGGGATGCGGTCCATGCCGTCGAAGGCGCCGATGGTCGCGGAGGCGGGGGAGACCCCTTGGCCGCAGAGGACCCGCGGGTCCTGGGCGCCGTCCCGCCCCTTGGCCTGGAAGACGATGGGGACCTCACCGCCGGGGCCGTTGAGGTGGGGTTCGACGACCTGGAGGGTGAAGCCCGCGGCGACGGCCGCGTCGAAGGCGTTGCCGCCGCGCTCCAGCAGGGACATGCCGGTCGCGCTGGCCAGCCAGTGGGTGGAGGCGACCATTCCGAAGTCGCCGCGGAGCTGGGGTCGTGTGGTGAAGCCGGGGAAGCCGGGGTAACCGGGCATGGGCTCTGGTCCTCCTGCGGGTGGGGGCTGGCGGGGTCGCCACCGGTCCGGGGGTGTATCGCCGAGGTGTGGGGGCCGTGTACCGAGTGTCCTGACGAGGCATGGGAGGGCGCCACGCCAGGGTCCGCACGGGTGACGTGCCAAGGCGCGGACAGGTGCCGGCGGCCGCTGCCGGTGGGCACCGGCCGGACGAGGGTGACGGTACAGCATGGGTTGGATCGGTGAGGTAGGCGATAGGGGTTTCAGGACCTTGGCCGCCGGTTCGGTACCCGAGGCGGTACGGGTCCGGGCGGGCCTGAGCACCCGAGGCGGTGCGCTGCGGCGGAGTTGTCCACAGAAGAGAACCCGGGGCTGGTGCGTGTGCACCAACCCCGGGTTGACTGGTTGTACCGGGGGCCCTCAGGACTCGCCCGCCCCGTGCTGCCCGGAACCCGCTTGCCCGGACCCGGCCCCAGTTCCGGCACCGGACCCAGTTTCACCAGCCCCGGCTCCGGCACCTCCGGCCCCAACACGGGTCTTGGCCCCGGTCCCGGCCGAATTTCCGTGCGGGGAGCGCGCTTCAGGGCCTGGCCCCGGCAACCAACCGCAAGGAGCAACCGGAAGATCGTCTACTGGGTCTCGGCCGGGAGGCTCCACGGCAGGGACTCCCACAGCTCTTCCCATTCTTCGGCGTCCACCGGGTCCTCGATCTCGACTGTGGCGTCCTCGGGCACGTCGGCCGCGCCGATCGCCTGCTGGGCCTCGTCCATCGAGTTGGCGACGGTCTCGTTGGCTTCCTGGACCAGCTCACCGATCAGGTGGGCGACCTCGGCGAGCACGTCCTCGACCTCGCTGCGCTCCAGCCCGAGACTCCGGGCGCAGTCGTTGGTGGCGGCGACCTTGTCGTTCTCGTTGCCGTAGTACCAAACGGTGGCCAGCAGGCGGTCGCGGTCGCTGTCGCCCAGGCCGTCCCGGTCCAGTGCCCTCTCGACGAACTTCGCGCTGGTCGGCGTCATCTGCTCGTGGTTCAGGTCGGTCTGCCCGGAACCGAAGTCGACGAAGTGCTCGGTCAGGCAGGTCTTGACCTCGCGGGAGGAGAGACCGTCGGGCAGGTCGGCCTCGACCGGCGGCTCGACCTCCTCGGGAGCGTCCTCAGCCGGTGTCTCCTCCTCGGGGGCGTCCTCCACGGGAGCCTCGTCGGTCGGTGTCTCCTCCTCCGGAGCGTCCTCGGCCGGAGCGCCGTCACCGGGGGCCTCTTCGTCGACGCCCTCGCTGTCGACGACGTCCTCGTCCACCACGTCCTCGTCCGGAGCCTCGTCGGTGGCCTCCTCATCGACGGGAGCCTCGTCCACGGGCGTTTCCTCGACCAGGTCGGCGGGGTCCTCCACGCTGCCCTCGTCAGCCCCCTCATCAACGCCTTCGTCCTCGGTACCGTCCTCGACCGCGTCGGCGCCGTCCTCTTCGGTAGCCGGGTCGTCCGTCTCCTCAGCGTCTTCGGAGCCTTCGGTTACTTCGGAGCCCTCAGCCTCGTCGCCCTCGGCTTCCTCCTCACCCTCCGGGCCGTCAGCCTCCGCGCCTTCGGAGTCCGCTTCGGCCTCGTCGGTGCCCTCGGCCTCCCCGGCCCCGTCTGTCTCCTCGGCTTCGGCTTCCTCGGCTTCAGGGTCCTCGTCAGCCGAGACCTCCGCGGAGACGGACTCGGCCATCTTCAGCAGCTCACTGTCCTCCCAACGATCCGGTTGGAGGTGGGTGGCTACCGCTACGCCCGGTCTCTCCAGCCAGAAGAGATCGCCGGTCTCCGCGGACAGGTAGGCCCCGTCCTCGAAGGCCTCGTTGTCTTCGAGCTCCTCCAGCGATCCGTCCGCCAGGTGGCTGTAGCGCCCCGCGCGCAGATCGTCGAGGTCTTGGAGGCTGTCCGAGCGCAGCACCGCGATGCGCCCGTAGAGCTGGTCGGGACCCTGCACCCACGAAATCTGGGACTGGCTGTTGCCCTGACGATCTGTCGTGGACGAGGCGTTGACTCCGTAGTTCTCCAGGCCGGGCGGCAGGTAGGTCAGCTCGTAGCCGTCGAGGCTGTAGGTGCTCACGCCCTGCCTGACCACCGGCCAGTCGAAAGCCTCTGTGTCCTTGTCGTCCGCGGCCGCGGGCCCGGCGAGACCGGTCAGTCCCGACGTGGAGATCGCGGCCGCGCCGAAGAGCGCGACCCACCTCGTGTGGTGCTTGCGCATGAGAGTTCCTTCCCATCGACTACTCATAGTGATGATTCCAGGGCACTCAGTAATTATCGAGGGGATCAGCGGTCAAATATCGGACATGAAGTAATCAAATACTTACATAGGGTGAGATTTAGCTAGGTTGACTCACGACTCCGCGGGCCGCGAGCGAGTGGATTCCCTACGAAGGGTCACGGGTCCATCACCAGCCGAACTCACCCTGAGGTGGCAGTCGACCAGGCCACGCGTACTCGGGAGGCACTGTGCATTACCGCATCGGATTCGTCGTCGGAGCCGCAACACTCTCGTTCACCGTCGTCCCGAGCCCCGCGCTCGCGTCGCCGGGCTCGTCGGCAGCGGCGCCCGGGCAGGTAGCAGCCCCGGCCCAGCAGCCGTTGTCCCAGCAGTCGTCGCAGCAGCAACCATCCGAGCGACCCCTGATCGCCGTCGCCCACCGAGGGGCCTCCGGCTACGCCCCGGAGAACACCCTCGCCGCCATCGATGAGGCCCACCGGCTCGGCGCGGAGACCGTGGAAGTTGATGTCCAGCTCACCGAGGACGAAGAGCTCGTCCTGATGCACGACACCACCCTCGACCGCACCACCGACGCCGCCGAGGTCTTCCCCGACCGGGAGTCCTACGACGTCGGCGACTTCACCCTGGCGGAGATCCGCCAGCTCGACGCCGGTTCCTTCTTCGGTGACGAGTACGCCGATGAGCCCGTCCCGCTCCTCGGGGAGGCCCTGGACCGCCTCGAGGCACACGACCAGAACCTGCTCCTCGAGGTCAAGGAGCCGGAACTCTACCCGGGCATCGAACACCAGATCGCCGTCGAGGTCGCCCGCCGCCCGCACTGGCTGGTTCCCAACCCGCCGGACGAACCCCGCAGACTCGTCGTCCAGAGCTTCGACTGGGAATCCACGGAGGTCTCCAAGGGTCTGCTGCCCTCAGTGCCGCACGCACTGCTCGGCCGTGTCCCCGAGGAGCAGATCGCCGATTTCGACTGGGTACACATGATCAACCCGAACCACACCACCATCGACGCCGACTACGTCAGCGAGGTCCACGACGCGGGGCTGGAGATCATGCCGTACACGATCAACGACCCCGCGGTGATGCAGGACGTCCTCGACACGGGGGTGGACGGCTTCATCACCGACTTCCCCGACGTCGGCCAGGAGGCCATCGAGGAGTTCCTCGGCGACGCGGATCCGGCGCTCGCCCGGGACCAGTCCACTCAGGAGTAAGCGGCCCAGAATTAAGCAGACCGGTCCCCGGTGGGGTGAATTCGCGAAGGCCCAATGGGATGATCAGTCCCGAATCGACCCGAACCCCGCCCGCTGGCGGACGGGCCACCCACACGGGGCCCACCCGCGACCGGGTCCGGCCAGGAAGCGGAGACACACGTGAGTGACCGGCTGCCCATTCCCCGGGAATACGTCGACTGGCGCACGAAGGGCCTGTGGTGGCCGGGGGAGCCCGTCACCCTCGACGAGTTCGCCGCCCGCAAGGACCACCTGTTCACCGGCCCGTTCACCTGGCCCCTGATGGTCCTGCGGGCCTCCGCCCTGGACCGCAACATCGCCGCCCTGGCCGACTTCACCGAACGGCACCGGCTGCTGTTCGCACCGCACGGCAAG
This sequence comes from Nocardiopsis nanhaiensis, assembly GCF_054778635.1. Taxonomy (NCBI): domain Bacteria; kingdom Bacillati; phylum Actinomycetota; class Actinomycetes; order Streptosporangiales; family Nocardiopsidaceae; genus Nocardiopsis; species Nocardiopsis nanhaiensis. Next base: position 34,382 of record NZ_BAAGZJ010000060.1, on the reverse strand, counting down.
ACCGCCATGTCGCCGGTGCTCACACAGCGCCAGCTCGACGCGGGCGCCTGGGGGATCACGGCGGCCACCGCCAACCAGGTTCTGGACTTCCGCCGGTTCGGGGTGGGTCGGATCCTGCTCGCCAACGAGCTCCTCGACCCGAAGGTCCTGCGCTGGGTGGCGGCCGAGCAGAACGCCGACCCCGAATTCGAGTTCCTGTTCTACGTGGACTCCCCGGAGGGCGTGGCCGTCGCCGCCGGGGCCGCACAGGAAGCCCAAGCCCAGTCCGTGAGGGCGGCCGAAGCGGGGGAGAGCGGTCCGGGGCGCCCGCTGCGGGTGATGGTGGAACGCGGCACCCCCGGTGGTCGTACCGGCTGCCGGACGCGGGAGCGGCTCCTCGCGGTGGCGCGCGAAATCGTGCGGGCGCCCGGCCTGGAACTGGCGGGTGTCGCCGGGTACGAAGGCTCGCTGAGCGACGGGGAAGGGGTCCGGGGCTTCCTGGACGACCTCCTCGGCGACGCCGCCGCGCTCAAGGCCGAATTCACCGCTGAGCCGGGCTTGGCGCGCCCCGTGCTGTCCGTGGGCGGCAGCGCCTGGTTCGACCTCGTCGCGGAAGTGCTGGGCGGCCGTGAGGACGTACTGCCGATCCTGCGCAGCGGGGCCTACGTCGCCCACGACGACGGCCTGTACAAGCGGACGACGCCGTTCAACCGGATGCCGGCCGACCGGTCGGCGGCGGGCGGGGAGCGGCAGGGCAGCGGTGTGCCCGGGAACCAGGACGGGCTGGTCGGCGCACTGGAGCTGTGGGCGCAGGTGACCTCCACCCCGGAGGAGGGGCTGGCGATCGCCGGGATGGGCCGCCGCGAGGCCAACTACGACCAGGGGTTCCCGATCCCCCGGACGGTGCGCCGGGGCGACGGGGACACGGTCCCGGCGACGGGGGTCGAGGTCACCAACCTCAACGACCACCACGCCTACCTGCGTGTCCCAGAGGGGCTGGGTGTACGCCCCGGCGACCTGCTCTCCTTCGGGATCTCGCACCCGTGCACGGCCTTCGACCGCTGGCAGGTGATCCCGGTCGTGGACGACGGGGACCGCGTGGTCGAGGCGATCGCGACCTACTTCTAGCGGTCTCAGTACCCCCAACCCCCTACACCGGGGCGGGTGTGCCAGGGGCGGGGGCCGTCCAGGGGGCGGTACTCCACTCCCGCGGCGTCGAGGCGGTCCAGGTGCGTGCGCAGGCGGGGTTCGAACTCCCCGAAGTCGCGGTCCCCCGCCGTCCACGCCTTCTCGGCGAAGGCGGTCAGCCGGGGGAAGGCCATGTAGTCCAGCTTCCGCTGGGTGTCGATATGCTCGCTCCACAGGTTGACCTGGGCGCCCAGGACGTGTTGCCGCTCCTCCTCGGTGAGGCCGGCGGGGACCGGCTCGCCCTCGTAGACGTCCTCCACGCGGAGCAGGGAGCCCACCGGGACGGGTTCGTCCGGGCTCTCGGACTGCTTGTAGTCCAGGTACGAGGTGGCGGTGGGGCTCATGACCACGTCGTGGCCGGCCCGCGCGGCGGCGATACCGCCATCCTCGCCGCGCCAGGACATGACGGTGGCCCCAGCGGCCAGACCCCCCTCCAGGATTTCATCCCAGCCCACGAGGCGGCGGCCGCGCTTGGTGAGGTGGTCGTCCAGTTGGCGGATGAACCAGCTCTGGAGCTCGTCCTCGTCGGCCAGCCCCTCGTCCTTGATGCGCTGCTGGGCTGAGGCACTTTTCTTCCACTGGGTCTTGGGGCACTCGTCGCCGCCGACGTGGATGTAGGTGCTGGGGAACAGCTCCATGAGCTCGTCGAAGACGTTCTTGTAGAACTCGAGGACGTTGTCGGTGACCGAGAGGACCTCGTCGAAGATGCCCCACTGGGTGCCGACCGGGATCCGGCCGCACTCGCCGAGTTCGGGGTAGGCATGGATGGCCGCCTGGGAGTGGCCGGGCACGTCGATCTCGGGGACGACGGCGACGTGGCGCGCGTCGGCGTAGGCGACGATCTCGCGGATGTCGTCCTGCGTGAGGAACCCGCCGTGCGGGCGGTTGTCGAACACCGGCGGCTTGGTGACGCCGAGCTGGCTCTCGGTGCGCCAGGAGGCGTCCTCGGTGAGTTTGGGGTAGCGCCGGATCTCGACCCGCCAGCCCTGGTCGTCGGTCAGGTGCAGGTGCAGCACGTTGAGCTTGTGCAGCGCCAGCAGGTCGATGAACCGCAGGATCTCGCGCTTGGGCTGGAAGTGCCGGGCGATGTCGAGCATGGCCCCGCGCCAGCGGAACCGCGGGGCGTCGGTGACGCGGACGGTGGGAAGCCGCCACGCGGCGCCGCCGAGGGGTGCGTCGCGGTAGGCGTCGGGGGGTAGCAGCTGGCGCAGGGTCTGGGCGCCGTAGAACACGCCGGCCGGGTCGTTGCCGACGATGATGGCGCCCTCGCCGTCGACGATCAGGCGGTAGCCCTCGCGTCCCAGGCCGGCACTGGGGTCGACGCTCAGCCGGATCTGGGCGTTCTCCTCGTCGCCGGTGGCGAGCGGGAAACCGGTGGCCGTGCCGAGTTCGCGCTGAAGCCAGACGCGTGTGCCCTGAGCGGCGCGGTCGGAGGAGACACGGGTGGCGGGGGTGAGGGTGAGGCCGTCCGATCCGTCGGCTTCCACCTCTTGGGGGCGGGGGACCAACGAGGGCTGGGAGGTATCAGGCACGGGTCACTGCTCCTATCCGGTCTAGACCAATGTTGGACATACTGTCACGCCCGGACGAAGAGGGACAGACCGGTCGTCTATCGGTCTCTTCGGGCCTCCGGTTCAGGAATGCCCGATACCCGGTAGAGATCCGTGGGGTGCTTGGGACTCCATGGAGAGGGGGAGGCCCCGCGTGGGCGGGCGGGGCCGAAACGGGGCCGGGTTGCAGTCGCGGATGCCTAAAAAGTCCGTTTTAGCCACTTTCCGTATTCTTTGCGTGGCGATCAGTGATCTTGGGCGTCTTCGGGAAATACCAGGGGTTGTGTGGTTCGAAGGGATCAGCGGACAAGCCGGCCTCGGCCGGATCACCCGGGGCGGAAACGCCTCTGAGGGCCTCACGGATCGGTTGGTCAGCGCCGAACGTGAGGCGGGGTTCCATGAGCGTGACATGTCGTCGTTCGAACGCGAACGCATCGACTTGGAGCACCGGGTGAACCGGATGGAAGCCGAGCTCGAGTCCCTGCGCAGAAGAAGACTGGAAGCCTACTCACGCTGGTGGAACGCCCGTGACGACCGGGATCGGGCCCGCCACGTCTGTCGCAAGCTCCGCCGCAAGATCGACCGAGTACGCCGACGACGGAACGACATATGACCGGAGCTGCTCTCAAGCGCCGGCCCCGGAGGAACGTGGTCCGCCCCGTAGGGGTGGGCCACGTTCTTGTTCCGGGCCGGGGCCGCGCCCTCCATGGGGCCTGGACGGCCTCTCCGAGGGCTTTGGGCTGCTATCTGGGTCCCTGGATGCGGGAGGTGACGGATCTCAGCTCCTCCTCCACACTGCGGGCGGCGTCGCGCAACGCCGCCAGGGTCACCTGGACTGCGGGGCGCCGCAGGGTGGCTGGGCGCAGGACCGCGTAGACGTGCCGTTCCGGCGAGGCCGGCAGCTGCCGGTACACCAGGCCCGCGGGGGCGCCCACCATGGCCAGCGCGGGAACCGCCGCGATCCCGATCCCCCTGGACACCAGGCTCAGGATCGTCCCCAGCCCCTCGAACTCCCACGCTGCCGCGGGTAGCCCGCCCACCTCCGCGAAGAGTCTCTCGATGCCGTAGCGCGAACGCTCGCCCTCCGGTGCCACGATCCAGGACTCGCCCAGGAGCTGGTCCAGGGCCAGCGGCGCCTCCGGGTCTGCCAACCGGTGGTCCTCGGGAACCGCCAGGACCATCGGGTCCCGCAGAAGGTGCACGTGGCGAAGGGTGCTCTCCGGCCCCCGGCCCGGGTGCTGGCCGCTCCAGTCGTCGACCAGCGCGATGTCGACCTCGCGTGAACGCACTTTCTGCGTTCCGGTCGCCAGCAACGTCTGTCGCAGCACCAGTTGCATGCCCTCGTGGCGCCGCAGGGGAGGGGCCAGCAGCGGCGCGAACGCCACGGCGGCAGTCGGGAAGGCTGTGACGGTCACCACGCCGAGCGCGATGTCGGACTGCTCCGCGAGCACCGACTCCGTCGCCTCGACCAGGGCCAGGATCTCCTCTGCCTGATTTACCAGGAGTTGGCCGGCGTCGGTCAGTTCGGCGCCTCTCGGGGACCGGTCGAGGAGCGCGACCCCCGTCTCCTGTTCGAGTCTGGCGAGTTGCTGGGACACCGCGGAAGGCGTGTAACCCAGGGCGTTCGCGGTGGCGGCGATGGTGCCGCGGGTGCTGAACTCACGGAGGAGTTGGAGGCGGTGCAAGTCGAGCATAAGGACATCTTATGCTCACCATCGAAAAGACTCGCTTGTGCTGATGACGCATCGCGGGCAGGGTTGTAGATGAAAGGCCGCCATCTGGACAGAGGACCAGATCAGAAGGCGTCCAAGCGCCGTACGACAAGCCGGAGATGAGTCATCCATGGCCGTCACTGTGTCCGCCACTCTCGCCGTCAACGAAGCCCTCAACGACAAGCGCCGCCAGGGGGTGCGCGTGCTGCCGCTCGGCTTCGGTGAGGCAGGTCTGCCGGTGCACCCGGTCATGCGGGACCAGCTATCCGCCGGCAACGGCGCCAACGCCTACGGCCCGGTCGCCGGTTCGAAGTCCCTCCGCGAGGAGGTCGCCGGCTACTGGGGACGCCGCGGTCTACCCACCGACCCCGACATGGTCATCGCGGGTCCCGGCAGCAAGCCCCTCCTTTACAGCCTTCTCCTCGAGATCGGCGGCGACACCGCCATCGCGGCACCCAGCTGGGTCAGCTACGCCGCACAGAGCCGCCTGGTGGGCCAGCGGCCCATCATGGTGCCCACCGCCACCGGTCAGGGCGGCGTGCCCCAGCCGGACCTGCTGCACGCCGCAGTCAGCGATGCCCGCGAGCAGGGCCGCACCGTCAACGCCGTGGTCGTCACCGTCCCGGACAACCCGACCGGCACCGTCGCGGACGCCGAGACAGTCCGCCGCCTGGCCGAGGTCGCCCGCGAACTCGACCTGACCATCATCTCCGACGAGATCTACCGCGACCTCGTCCACGTCGACGCCGCGGGGCAGGACCGCGCCGTCGTCCACAGCCCCGCCGAGTACGCACCCGAGCGCACCGTCATCTCCACCGGCCTGAGCAAGAACCTGGCCCTGGGCGGCTGGCGGCTCGGGGTCCTGCGCCTCCCGGACTCCGAGATCGGCCACCGTCTGCGCGGCGGTCTGCTCGGCGTGGCCAGCGAGATCTGGTCCAGCCCGGCGGCCCCCGTCCAGGAGGCCGCGGCACACGCCTTCGCCGAGCCGCTCGAGCTGGTCGACCACATCGACCGCAGCCGTCGCCTGCACGGCACCGTGGCCCGCGCCGTAGCCGACGTCTTCACCCGGGCCGGAGCCACGGTCGCCGACCCGCGTGCGGCCTTCTACCTCTACCCGGACTTCGAGCCGGTGCGGGAGCGGTTGGCCGCGCGGCACGGAGTGACCACCGGACCCGAGTTGACCGGCCTCCTCCTGGAGCGCTTCGGTATGGGCGTCCTGCCCGCGGTCGAGTTCGGTGAGAGCTCCCACGCCCTGCGCATGCGCGTGGCCACCAGCCTCCTCTACGGGGAGGGCGAGGACCGCCGCTACGCGGCGCTGTCCGCCCGGGACCCCCTGGCCCTTCCTTGGATCCGCGCCCACCTGGACCGGCTCACCGAGGTACTCGGAGCCCTGTTGTCCGAGGCGCCCAGCAAGGTCGTCTCCGGCCCCAAGGCGGTCGTGCAGCCGGTGCACTGACACCGGTGGCCGGACCGGCCCCACAACCGTGCCCGCCGCGCAAAGGGGGCGAGGCGGGCACAGTCAACGGGACCCTCCCTATCTCTCCCAGGGAGGGTCCCGTTATGCGTGTGCCGTACCCGCTCCAGGGATCGCGTCGGCCCCAGCGCCCGTGTCCGCTCCGGAGTCCGTGCCCGCCCCAGAGTTCGCTCCAGCGCGCGTGCCCGCCCCGGAGCGCGCGTTCGAGGCCAGCTCACGGCTGGGCGTGATGACCGCCCGGTAGTGCTCCACCAGCTCCGCGTTGACCGACTCCCACGTCCGGTGCGCCACCGAAGGCCGGGCCCCGGCCGCCATCCGTGCCCGCACCCCGCGGTTGTGCGCCAACCGCCCCACGGCCACTCGCAGCTCCCGGACCGAGTCCGGCGCGTACAGGAGCCCGTTGCGCTCCGGAGCCACCAGGTCCACGGGCCCGCCCGCGGCGGGCGCCACCACCGGAACCCCTGAGGCCAGAGCCTCCTGGACCGTCTGGCAGAAGGTCTCGTCCGCCCCCGTGTGCACGAACACGTCCAGGGCCGCGTACAGCCGCGACAGGTCCGCGCCGGTGCGCTGTCCGGTGAAGACGGCGCCCGGCAGGAGCCGCCTCAGCCGGGCGCGTTCGGGTCCGTCCCCGACCACCACCAGCCGCAGACCCGGGATCCTGGCCAGGTGCGCCAGCAGATCCACCCGCTTCTCCCGGGACAACCGGCCCACGTATCCCACCAGCGCCTCCCCGTTAGGGGCCAGCCGACGGCGCAGCTCCTCGGAGCGGTGCTCGGGGGAGAAGCGTGCCGTGTCCACCCCGCGCCGCCAGAGGTCGATCCGGGGGAAGCCCCGGTCCGACAGGGCGGCCAAGGTGGCGGAGGAGGGCGCCAGGGTGCGGTCCACCGCGGCGTGGGTCCGGCGCAGCAGCGTCCAGAGGGCCTCGGATCCGGGCATGCGGTAGCGCTCGGCGAATCCGGGGAGGTCGGTCTGGAACACCGCCAGGGTCGGCAGGGCCCACCTGCGGGCGACGTCCACAGCCGCCGCGCCGAACAGTGCCGGGGAGGCCAGGTGGAGGACGTCGGGCGCGAAGGCGCGCAGGGCCGCCGTCATCGCCCGGCGGTAGGGCAGGCCGACCGGGAAGTCCCGGTAGACGGGCAGGGGGAGGGCGGGCATCCGCAGGACGGGGAAGCCCGCGTACGAGGTGGGACCGCGGCCGGGGGCCAGCAGCACGGCTTCGTGGCCTTCGGCCGCGAGGTGCTCGGCGACCCGGCACACGGAGTTGGTGACCCCGTTGACCTGTGGAAGGAAGGACTCGGTCACGATCGCCACGCGCAGGGGTGGTCGCCGGTCGCGGGACGGGGGTGCGGGGGACATACGGGGAGCTCCCAACGCCGTGGTCTTGCCGTCTACGACGCTAGGCGTGCCGGGTGAACACGGCCCGGGGCGCACGGGAACCGCGGCCGAAGTCGGAACGTGGGAGTGTCGAGTAGATGGTGACGGTGTCTGTACGGTCAACTGACCACCGTGTGACCCACTGGTGGCTACCATCGCCAAAAATAGTTCTATGATTACGATAAGGAGTCATGCGGTGACGCTCGTGGAATGGGCAGAACTGGTGCGAACCGAGCTCGACCTCGCTGAAACCGACCCCCTCCAGAAGGGGGACGTCGACCGCATACTCGACTTGGCCCGTGATGCCGCTCACTCTGTGGCGCGCCCGGCCGCGCCGCTCACGACCTACCTGCTCGGGGTGGCTGTGGGGCAGGGCGCGGACCCGGAAACAGCGGCTGCGGTGCTCAGCCGGCTCTCGTTGGCACAGGTCGAGGAAGAGGGGGACTGAGCCAGCCCCGGCCAGGCCGGGCAGGCCGCCAGCACGCCGCAACACGCATGTGGATTCCACGTGATTCGTTCGTTACGCGCTGGTGCCATTCTTTGCCGATATCGCGCGGCGCTCACCAGTGCCAACACGATTCCGAGGGTGCTGGTTCCCCCGTTTGTCCTCCGGCTCCCCCGACCCCACACACTCACCGAAAGGGAGATCCCCCGTGGACCAACTCCTTGAGATGGCGGCGATCGTCAGCGACATCCTGTGGGGGCCCTACGTCCTCATTCCGTTGTTGTTCATTGTCGGTCTCTACCTCACCATTCGTCTGCGTCTGCTCCAGCTGCTCAGGCTGCCGCACGCGCTCTGGTTGGCACTGATCCGCAGGAAGGAGGACCCGTCGGTCCAGGGCGACATCTCGCACTACCAAGCGCTGAGCACCGCTCTGGCGGCCACAGTCGGTGTCGGCAACATCGCCGGTGCCGCCCTCGCCATCGGGGTCGGCGGACCGGGTGCGCTCTTCTGGATGTGGGTCGTCGGATTCCTCGGCATGGCAACCAAGTACGGTGAAGCCCTCCTGGGGGTGAAGTTCCGTCGGACTGACGCCAAGGGCGAGCAGAGCGGCGGACCGATGTACTACCTCAAGAACGGTCTGCCCGGTGGCTTCGGCACCACACTCGGTATCGCCTTCGCGGTGTTCGGCGCCATCGCCGCCTTCGGTATCGGCAACGGAACCCAGGCCAACACCGTCACCCAACAGGTCACGAGCCTCGTCGAGATCGAGCCGTGGATGGTCGGTCTGATCCTGATGGCGCTCGCCGGCGCTGTCATCCTCGGCGGCATCAAGAGCATCGGCCGAGTCGCCTCGGCGCTCGTCCCGATCATGATCATCGCCTACGTCGGCATCTGCCTCATCGTGCTGGCCGCCAACTGGGCCTCGCTCCTGCCCGCCCTCCAGCTCGTCGTGACCAGCGCCTTCGACCTCACCGCGCCGGCGGGCGGCGTCGCCGGAGCGGGCTTCCTGCTCGCCATCCAGCAGGGCTTCGCCCGCGGTATCTTCTCCAACGAGTCCGGCCTGGGCACCGGGGGTATCGCCGCCGCTGCCGCAAAGACCAAGCAGCCGGTCCGTCAGGCCATGGTCTCGATGACCCAGACCTTCATCGACACCATCATCGTGGTCACCATGACCTGCCTGGTCATCATCACCACCGGAGTCTGGGACGTCGAGGACCCGGAGGACGGGTCGCTGCTGACCAGCCAGGCGCTGTCGGAGGGGCTCGGCACGATCAGTCCGGCGCTCGCGGTGGGCGGTGTCTACGTCGTCGCTGCCGCGGTCACGGTCTTCGCGTTCACCACCCTGCTCGGATGGGCCTACTACGGAGAACGGTGCGTGGAGTTCCTGGGCGGTCGCGTCATGGTGTTCCCCTACCGCCTGGTGTTCATCGCGGTCATCTTCGTCGGCTCCGTCGCCGCCCTCGACGACGTGTGGTTGTTCAGCGACATCGCCAACGCCCTCATGGCGCTGCCGAACCTCATCGGGCTGCTCCTCCTGTCCCCGTTGATCGTGTCGGAGACCAGGAAGTTCTTCGACCACCCGGACTGGCGGAACCCCGATGCCGTCATGGAGGACGTCCGCGGGTAACCCGGACCGAGGGACGCATGACGAGGGGGCCGACCGTGGTCGGCCCCCTTCCTATGCTCAGGTGCCGGCTACCACCAGAGGTGGCTGTGCCGGCTACCACCAGAGGTGGAAATGGTGCACGGGGCCCTGGCCGCCGCCGGCGTCGACTTCCTCGGCCCGGCGCAGGGCCTCGGTCAGGTAGGCCTTGGCGTCGGCGACCGCTGCCCGTGTGTCCGGGGACTGCGGGATCAGGGCGGCGATCGAGGAGGACAGGGTGCAGCCGGTGCCGTGGGTGTTGCGGGTGTCCACACGGGCGGCGCGGAACTCCACCGGCTCAGACACCCCGTCGACCAGCAGGTCCACGCTCTCCGCGCCCGGCAGGTGACCGCCCTTGAGCAGGACTCGGCGCGGGCCCAGTTCGAGCAGGCGCTCGGCCTGGTCGCGCATCTGCTTCAGGCTGGAGGCCTCGGCTTCGCCAAGCAGATCGGCGGCCTCGGGCAGGTTCGGGGTGATCAGGTCGGCGCGCGGCAGCAGCTCGGTGCGCAGCGCTTCGGTCGCGGAACTCTCCAGTAGCCGGTCACCGCTCTTGGCCACCATCACCGGGTCCACGACCACGTTGGGCAGCCGGTAGCGGTCCACCGCGGCCGCGACCGCCTCGGTGACTTCCGAGGTACCCAGCATGCCCACCTTGACCGCGTGCACGGTCGCGTCGGTGAACAGGGTGTCCATCTGGTCGGTGACGAAGGACGCGGGGACACCGTGCACCCCGGTGACCCCGCGCGTGGACTGGGCGGTCAAGGCCGTCACCACGCTCATCCCGAAGACCCCGTGGGCGGAGAAGGACTTCAGGTCCGCCTGGATGCCGGCACCCCCGCTGGGGTCGCTTCCGGCGATGGACACGGCATTGAAAGCGCTCATGATCTGGCGTTCCTTCGCTAGTGCGAACTAGGGCAGGTTCGACGGGTGTGCTCTCAGCCGGGAGAACTCTCTCCGGCACCCCGCGCCGCCGGGACCCCGAGGCCCCGGCATCCGTATGCGTCTGTGGCGGTACCGACTCTAGTGGACCGTCAAGTCGCCGCGCTCCTCGAGGGCCTCCTGCTGGGCGTGCTTGCGGCGCTCCCAGACGATCATGCCGACGACGACAACGAAGCCGCCCGCCGCGAAGGCGACCGTGACCGGGACGTCGGTCATCGGCTGGATGCTGCGCTGGTCGTCCTGCCACGGCCACAGGGCGCGCAGGGAACCCGCCATGAGCCCGGTCAGCACCACGAGGGTGATGTGGTGGTGGTTCTCCAGCAGGAACTGGAGGAGTTTCACGAACAGGGCCAGTCCCGTGATCATGCCGAGGACGAACACGGTGATGTACGGGATGTCGACGTTGCGCAGGGCGGCCATGGTGGGCTCGTACAGGCCCAGGGTCAGGAGGATGAACGAACCAGACATACCCGGGAGGACCAGGGCGCAGATGGCCACGGCGGCGGCGAAGAACACGACCACCGGGTGCGTGGGCAGGTTGGCGCCCGGCAGGCCGGTGAGGAAGAAGGCCAGCGCGGCGAACGCCAGGGCGACGAGGTAGTGCCAGGGCTGCCAGCGCTTGCCCGCAGTGGTGTAGGGGATGTACAGGCACGCCAGGACCAGTCCGAAGAAGAGTGCGTAGGCGTACTGGTCGTAGACCTCGACCAGTGGGGCGAGGAAGATCGCGGCCAGGATGAGGGCCACACCCATACCGATCAGGGCGGGCAGGAGAACGGACCAGTCGACCTGGCGGAACTGTTCCCTGGCACGTTCCTTGCCGCGGCCCCGCGGCACGTCGGTGACGTACCGCTTGATGCCGCTGACAGCGTTTCCGGCACCGCCGATCAGCTTGTCGTAGAGGCCGACCATCAGCGCGACCGTGCCGCCGCTGATGCCGGGCAGAGCCTCGGATGTGCCCACGGCCCCGCCGCGCACGAAATTGAAGATGTAGGAGCCTGCTGACTTGGCCATGTTGTCGGGCGCGGGCCCGGGGAGTCCCGGGAGGGGGCGCCGTCCTCCGTCCTGATGGTGCCACCGGTTCCGTACGGGAGACCGGAGAGTCAAAGGGGTGCTGGTCCGCGCAGGTCCGTGCGGGCGACCGCCACCGGCTACCGGGCCCGACGTCCGCGCGTGGGTTTGCCGCCCGGCCGCGCCACGGGGGAGAAGGGGTGATGAGGCCCAGGGCCGGGCAGCGCCAAGTCTATCGTCGCCGGGGAGGAGGAAAGGCGTGTGAGCGCATTCAGGCCGTTGGTTTCGGTTGGGTGCGTTGCGGAATCTCCTGAGTCCGAAAGGTCAGATCGGGGGTGAGCCGACCTCAGGTCGGGAGACGGGCCGGATTCAGCGCGGGAGCGAGTCGAACAGGGGCTGGGACGCGCTCCCGGAACCGTCCTTGGCCACCGACGAGGCCCACCGGTAGTCCTGCTTGCCCACCGCGGTGCGCCGCACCCGGTCCACAAAGTGCACGGTCCGGGGCACCTTGAAGCCGGCCAGCCGGACACGGCAGTGCGCCCGCAGCGCGTCCTCGTCCGGGTGCGCGTCCTGGGCCAGCGACACCAGGGCCGTCACCCGCTGCCCGAGCCTCTCGTCCGGCGCGGGGACCACGATCACGTCCTCCACCCCGGGGTAGGCCTTGAGTACGGCCTCCACCTCTTCGGGGTAGACCTTCTCCCCGGCAGTATTGATGACCACGCTGCCCCGGCCCAGCAGAACGATCGATCCGTCCTCCGCCCGGGTGCCGTAGTCCCCCGACAGCGCCCAGCGCCGACCCTCCCCGTCCGTGGGGAAGGTGCGCGCGGTCGTGATCGGGTCGTTGTAGTAGCCCAGCGGGATCCGCCCGGTCCGGGCGATGCGCCCGACCTCGACCGAGCCCGGGGGCAGCGGGCGCAGCGCGTCGTCGAGCACGGAGATGCTGCCGCCCATGGTGAAGCTCTGCCGGTCGGCGGAGACCGCGACGGTGACCTCTTCGTCGGGCACGGTCGCCGAACCGCACACACCGGTCTCCGAACCCCCGTAGGAGTCGGCGAGCGTGATGTCCTCGCGCCACGCACGCCACAGCCCGCGCACCGCGGGGGTCAGGGGGGTGCCTCCCGACCGCACCGAGGTGAGGTCGGGACACAGCGACGGCTCGGTGAGCAGGTGCCGGGCCAGCGGGCGGGCCATCGCGTCGCCCACCAGCTGGAGGGCGTGCACGCCTTCGCGGTGCGCCAGCTCCAGTACCCGGCCCGGTTGGAAGCTGCGGTCGGTGGACAGCACCACGCGCTTGCCGCACAGCAGCATGCTCAGCGCGTTCCACTGCCCGGCGGCGTGCATCAGCGGCCCGAGCACCAGCATCCGCTGCGGGAAGCAGGCGGTCGCGCGGTCCGCCACCTCGCGGAGGCTGCCGGCACGGGGGGCGCCCGGGGCGCGCCGCTCCACGGCGGCGCGGAAGATGTCGGCCTGGCGCCACAGCACACCCTTGGGATAGCCGGTGGTGCCGCCGGTGTAGAGGAGGTAGTGGTCCTCGCCGCTGGTCTCGGGCAGTGCGACATCGGAGCCGTCGGCGTCCTGTGCCGCCAGCGCTGCCTCGTAGTCCGTACCCGCCAGGGACGCGTCGCGCTCCGAACCGTCTTCGAGCAGCAGCACGTGCCGCAGCCGGGGCAGGTCCGTGCGGACCCCGGACACCGTCGCGGCCAGGGAGTCCTCGGCGATCAGGGCCACCGAGTGCGAGTCCGAGAGCACGTGTCCCAGCTCGCCCGCGACGTACCGGTAGTTGACGTTGACCGGAACCGCGCCGGCCCGCAGCACACCGACGAAGGACTCGACCCACTCGACGCGGTTGAAGGACAGGACCGCCACGTTCTCACCGGGGCGGATACCGACCTCGACCAGGTGCCGGGCCAGACGCGTCGACCGCTCGTCCAAGGCGCGGTAGGTGAGCCGACGGGGCCCGGCGACCAAGGCGGTCCGGTCGGGCACGGCTTCGGCCACCGCCGCCATGAGGCCGGCGAGGGAGAAGGGGGTGTCCGGTGACGCGTGACGGGGCACGTCTGACCTCCCTGACGATCGAAAGACTGCCGTCCTCGGCGGAAACGCTCGCGGCGGCTGTGGCTGGTAGGAGCGACCGTACCCGTCGGGAAGCACTGCGATCGCGACTGGGGCTGTGGACCGCGTCACCTGCGTAATCACCCCGCGTAACGCTCGTGCTGGCGGGCATGAACCGTGCCCGCTCAGGGCATGTGCGGGCTCTGGTGCCGCGCGGATTTCGGGCCCCGACTAGTGGTGGTGACATCCGCCACCCCTTGTGTGCTCACCGGATCATCTGCTCAACTCCTGGGGGATCTCCGCCGTCGGGGCGCTACCGCGCCTCACGGTGGGTATCTACTGTCTGACATCGGTCAATGGTGATCGGAGCTGCTAGATGACCACCCAGAACCTGGGACAGCAGGACTCCGCCGGAAACCCCGGCGGCCAGGCACTCACCAGCGCGGACCACATCGCACTCGCGGAGTCGAGATCCGCACACAACTACTCACCCCTGCCCGTGGTGATCGCCGAAGGCCGTGGCGCCTGGGTGACCGACGTGGAGGGAAAGCGGTACCTCGACTGCCTCGCCGGGTACTCGGCGATGAACTTCGGCCACCACAACCCCGACCTCCTGGCGACCGCGCACGCCCAGCTCGACCGGGTGACGCTGACCAGCCGGGCCTTCTACAACGACCAGTTCGGCCCGTGGGTGAGCGCCCTCGCCGACATGGTCGGCAAACAGAAGGTCCTGCCGATGAACACCGGCGCGGAAGCGGTGGAGACCGGCATCAAGGTGGCCCGCAAGTGGGGCTACGAAGTCAAGGGAGTCGCGGAGAACCAGGCGACCATCGTCGTGGCCGGCGCCAACTTCCACGGTCGGACCACGACCATCATCTCCTTCTCCTCCGACATGGAGGCGAAGACCGGTTTCGGCCCCTACACCCCGGGCTTCCGCTCGGTGGCCTACGGGGACGCGAAGGCCATCGAGGAGGCCATCGACCACACGACCGTGGCTGTGCTCATCGAACCCGTGCAGGGCGAGGCCGGCGTGATCGTGCCGCCCGCGGACTACCTGCCCCGCGTCCGCGAGATCTGTGACGAGAACCAGGTGCTGTTCATCGCCGACGAGGTGCAGTCGGGTCTGGGACGCACGGGCACCGTCAAGGCCTGCGAGCACACCGGTGTCGTGCCGGACGCCTACCTGTTCGGCAAGGCGCTGGGCGGCGGGATCCTGCCCGTTTCGGCGATGGTCGCCGACGAGGACGTCCTCGGCGTCATCCAACCCGGCCAGCACGGCAGCACCTTCGGTGGCAACCCGCTCGCCGGGGCGGTGGGGCACACGGTCGTCCGGATGCTGACCGAGGGCCCCTACTTGGAGAACGCCCGGAAGCTGGGGGAGGTCCTGCGCCGCAGGCTCGACGAGTTCGTCGGCGCAGGAGTGGTGTCGGCGCGCAGCATCGGCCTGTGGGCGGGGGTGGACGTCGACCCCGGGCTCGCTTCCGGCAAGGAGCTGTGCAAGCGCCTCGCCGAACGCGGGGTCCTGGTAAAGGACACACACGGGTCGACCGTGCGGATGTCGCCGCCGCTCATCATCAGCGAGGAGGACCTCAACTGGGGGCTGGACCGCTTCGGCGAGGTCCTCGCGGAGCTACGGTCCGAACAGCGGTGACGCGCATGGTCCGAGCAGCGGTGACGCGCAGGGGATGAGGCGCATCGTCACCGTGTGGGACGGCGAGTGCCCCGCTTCGGAGGGATCCGGGGCGGGGCACAGCCATGCCGCTTTCGGGACAGGGGCGGGATCCGGGGCTGGCTACCCCCGTGTTGGGCTCCGGGGACGGACGGTCGTGTGCCTGGGCAGTGGGGGAGGGGCCTCACCGGGGTGGGGCCTCATCCGGGGACAGGCTCCTAGCTTGGGGCGGCGGCCGGGTGCTGGCGTGTAGCACTGGGCCGCGGTGGGTGGGGGGTGCTGTTGGTGCGGGTTTCCCCGTTTCCTGCCGCTTGATGGTGGCCGTCTCCGCTGCGCGCCTCAAGGTCGTCGCCATCGAGCGCTTCGCGCGTCAGTGGCGCTCCACCTTGACCCGCTTCGCTGCGACGGCGGGTCGGCGGCAGTCAGGAAACGGGGGACGTGTGGTCGGGGAGGCGATGGTCCGGCCTTCGGCCGGGCACCGGCCGAGTAACCGCGTCGGCCTGGCGGCCGATTCCTGCCCCTGCGCCGGAGCTGTGACGGCTGGGGGTGTCGCGGCCGGTCCATGCGCGCGGCGAAAAAGGAACTTAGAAACCTGGAATTCCAGGTGGGTATAAATGCCGAACCAGGCGGCCTGAAATAGGCGAACGAAAAGGGCAACTTCGGATCCTTCGACGGAATCACTTCCGAGGTTACCGCCGGCAACACTCCCTTTCTTGGGTTGTTTCGTTTATAATGGAAGAATGGCGATCTCTCCTGAAGCACCCACCACCACCGGGCACACCCCGGTGGATACCGCGGTGGCCGCTGCCCGGGACGAGACCACCTCCTTCTTCGACCGCGACGTGCCCCTGGGAGCGGCGGGTGAGGTGCTGGACCAGGCCACCCGGGTGTGGGAACACCTCGACCAGATCAAAATCAGCATGGCTGCGCGGCTGGCGCAGCTGGAGGCCACCGGGCAGTTGTTGGAGCAGGGCGGGCAGAAGAGCCTGGAGGCGTGGCTGCGCCACGCCTTCGGCATTCCCGCCGCCCAGGCCAACGACCTGGCCCTGATCGGGCGCGCGCAATTCCGCCAGGACATGGCCCCCACCATGGAGGCGTTGCACTCCGGGGTGCTGTCGGTGGGTGAGGCCGCCGCCGTCATCAAGGGCGCCGACGCTGGGGTGGAGAAAAGGCAGAAGGGCGACCACCCCGATGCGGAGCTGTTCCGCGCGAAAATGGAATGCGGGATCCTGGACTTCAAAGAGTCGCGCCCGAACATGTCGGTGGGTCAGATCACCCGCTTGGCCCACCAGCTGTGCCTGCGCCTGAACCCGGGCAAGGTGGAGGCCGACCACGAGGCCGCCCACGCCGCCCGGGGTGCCCAGCTGGTCACCACCTTCGACCGCACGTTCCTGCTGCAGATGTGGGGCTCGCCCGCCGATGCGTTGAAGGTCCAGGTGGCTTTGGACAACTTCCAGGTGCCCTTCCACCCCCAGGACGGGCTGTCCAAGTACGAGCGCACCTACGACGCGCTGATGTCCGCGTTGGGCTTCGCCCAGTCCCACCAGGGGTGCCACACCCCGAGCACGGCGACGGCGTTGATCAACATCACCGTGCCCGGTAGCAGCCTGGCCGGGGACGAGACCGCCGAAGACTCCGGGCCCGCGACGACGGAGACCGGGCAGGTGGTGCCGATCTCGGTGGTGCGCGAGTTGATCGGTCAGAGTTGGGTGCGCCGCCTGGTGGTGGAGCAGAAGAGCGGGCAGGTGTTAGATGTGGGCCGCTCCTGCCGGTTGGCTCCGCCCAAGATCCGGGCGGCCGCCTTCCACGGCCACACGTCCTGCGCCTGGCAGCACGGGTGCGACGTACCCCTGCCCTGGACCCAGGCCGATCACATCGTGGAGTTCTGGCAGGGCGGCACCACCAGCGCCACCAACATCCAACCCCTGTGCGCGACCCATAACCAGATCAAGCACCGGTGGGCGGTGCGCACCGACCGCCGGATGTGGTCGGGCCGCAACCGAAGCCGCACCGGAAACCGGGATGGCGATGGGGTCTCGGATACGGACGGGGACCCACCCCCAGCACCGCACCCGTAACCGTCCACCCCCAACAAAGCCCCCACCCGCTTGCGCCGGGTCTCTATCCCCGCATGGCCAGAAACCGACCCGGGCCCCTGGCCCGAGCCCCCGCCACCCCCGAGGCCGTGGGTGAGCCCTGGTCCTAGAGTCACGCTCGCCCCTGTTTTTGCCTCCAACAGGGGGGTCACCCACGCCCAGGTACCGACCGGCCCCCAGACACCAGCCCCCACCCACCGACCGGGGGCCGCCACACACCATGACCAGCCGTGACACCCGACCCGTCACAGCTCCGGCGCAGGGGCAGGAATCGGCCCCCAGGCCGAAGGCCGGGGCAGTTCGCCGCACACCAGGACCAGCCGCGACACCCCCAGCCGTCACCGCTCCGGCGGAGTGGCGGTTGACGGCCGCTAGGCCGTGCTTGTGCCGTTGGGCCCTCCGGGCCAACGGGCCCGTCGCCTCCCCGACCACACGTCCCCCGTTTCCTGATAGCCGCCGACCCGCCGTCGCAGCGAAGCGGGTCAAGGTGGAGCGCCACTGACGCGCGAAGCGCTCGATGGCGACGACCTTGAGGCGCGCAGCGGAGACGGCCACCATCAAGCGGCAGGAAACGGGGAAACCACCCGCACCAGCAGGGAAATCCGCACCATTCCGCCGCTAACGCTAAGCGCCGCCGACCCGGCTAGGAGTCGGCGTCGTCCTCGTCGCCGTTCACGTCCCCGACGTCCCCGTTGTCCTCGTCGTCGTTGTCTTCGTCGTCGCTGTGGACCGGGTCCAGCGGGCCGCCGAGTTCGGTGGTGAGGACATCGTCGTTCGCGTTCTCCAGGATCTCCCTGGACGCGTACAGGGCCCGCTCCGGCCCCTCCTCGACCTGGAGGCGCACGCGCTCGGCGATCGAGTTCTGGCCCTCGGCGGTGGGGTGGAAGCTCGCGCGGTCCACCTGCATGCCCTCGCCCAGCTCACCCAGGACGATCCCGTTCAACCAGGCGTCGTCCTCGGTGACCTCGTAGCCGCTCAGCGCGCTGAAGACGTTGACGTACTCCACGCTGCCGACCTGGCGGGAACCGTACACGTCGCCGTCCACGGTGTAGGCGGTGTCCCGGATCTGGTCGTTGAAGCGTTCGCCGACCGTGTTCAGCCACTCCTGGTCGCTCGGGGACAGGGTGTAGTACATGCCGGACGGTTCCTCGGGGAACAGTCTCGGGTACCCCAGGACCAGGATGCGGGCGTTCGGACCGCGTTCGCGGATCTCGGCGAGCACCTCGGTGAGGGTCTCGTCGAACTCCTCCATCTTCTCGGTGACCTCGTCCTCCTGGTCCGTGCAGCCGGTCCGCTCCAGGAGCGGCATCCGCATGATGCAGGTGCGCAGGACGGGGATGAACCCGAGGTCATTGCCGCCGATACCGACCGTCACCAGGGACGTGTGCTCGGTGACGCGCTCGATCTGGGACTCGGGGCTGCCGATCTGCTCGAGCATCTGCGCGCCCCGGTGGGCGCTGCACGCGTAGAAGGCCAGCGCGCCCTCGAAGGGGAACTCCTCCTCGATGAGGTGCGGGTAGGCGTTGTCCGAGCGCCAGCACTCGCCGGGCTCCGCGGTGCCCTCCTCGTACTCGCCCGCGCCGTCCCCGGAGGAGTAGGAGTCGCCTAGGGCCACGTAGTTGCCCCACAGGGCGGCTTCCTCCGGCTCCATGCGGACCCGCCAGTCCACCTCTTCTTCCTCGGTGACCGGCGGCAGGGGTTCAGTGGGGCACACGCCGTCGGTGACGTCGCACCACAGGCGCAGCAGCCCGTCGCGGGTGGTGGGCACGGACAGGGCGACCACCAGGACCAGGACAAGGGCGGACGCGGTGACCAGTGTGATCCGCGCACGGCGGCGCCGCTTGGGCGCCTTGCCCTTGGCAGCGGGCTCGGAACCGGATTCGGGACCGTCGGACTCGGGGGTGCCTGCTCCGCCGTCGGAGTCGGACTGGTCGGATGCTGATCCGGGTCCGGATTCCGGGTCGTCGGACTCGGGAGTGCCGGGGTCCGGGTTGGCGGGGTCGTGCTTGAGTCCGAACCAGCCGCGGCGGACCTTTCCGCCGTGCTTCCTCGAGGGAGCAGGGCCTTCGGGGGTCTCCTCGGGCTCCGGGGGCTCACCGTCACGCGCTGACACGGCCGCTTACCGCCTCCCAGGTCCACAGGGCGAGTAGTCCACCCGCCAGACTACCCGGGGCGGTTCGCGGCGAGGACGTCCAGAACGCGGCGGACATCGGCGCCGTCCAGGGTGGCGCGGGCGGTCAGGCGCAGCCTCGACCGGCCGTCCGGGACCGACGGGGGCCGGAAGCACCCCACCCGAACCCCCAGCCCCAGGCAGGCCGCGCGCCAGTCCTGGGCCTCTTCTGGCGAGGGAGCCAGCACTGACACCACCGCGGCGTCCGGGCGGCTAGCCGACAGCCCGCGTGAGCGCATACCTTCGGACAGTTCGAGGGCACGTGAGCGCACCGCCTCGGCCCGACCCGGTTCGGCGCGCAGCACGCGCAGGGCCGCCAGCGCCGCTCCCGCGGCGGCCGGGGCCAGCCCGGTGTCGAAGACGAAGGTGCGCGCGGTCTCCACCAGGTGCCGGATCACCCGGCGCGAACCCAGTACCGCGCCGCCCTGCGACCCCAACGACTTGGAGAGGGTCACCGACACCACCACGTCGTCTGCGCCGCCCAGCTCCGAACCACCCACCGCGCCGCGCCCGCCCGGGCCCACCACGCCGAGCCCGTGCGCGTCGTCCAGCAGCAGCGCGGCCCCCCGGTCACGCGCCACCCTCGCCAAGGCGTCGACGTCGGTGAGGTCCCCGTCGACCGAGAAGACCGTGTCGCTGAGCAGGAGCCGCCGTCCCCGGCCCTCCGAGAGCAGCTCGGCGGCGCGCTCGGTGTCACCGTGCGGGAACACCGCCACCCGGGCGCCGGAGGCCTTGGCCAACCGGGTGGCGTCGATGAGCGAGGCATGGTTGTACTGGTCGCAGATGACCAAGGGCGCCTCCACTTCGTCCGCGGTCGGGGCGACCAGGGCCGTCACCATCGCCAAGTTGGCCGCGTACCCGGAGGAGAACACCAGGGCGGCCTCCGCGCCGTGGAAGTCGGCCAGCTCGCGCTCCAACTCACCGTGCAGTTCCGTGTCACCGGTGACCAGGCGTGAACCGCCCGCGCCCGCGCCCCAGGTGTGGGCCGCGTCGGCTGCGGCCGCCACCACGTCCGGGTGGCGCATCAGCCCCAGGTAGTCGTTTCCGGCCAGGTCCAGCACATCGTCCGAGGGGGACCGGGGCACGGTACGGCGGCTCAGCCCGGCTTTGTTCCGGCTCTCAGCGGCCCCGTCCAACCAGGCGAGGGGGTGCCCGGCGGGCAGCGGCCCCGGAGCGGGTTCGGGACCGGGCCTGGTGGCACGCAGGGTCCACGGGCGGTGGGCGCTGCGGGCACCGGCGTCGAGGCGTTCCATGCGGGTGCGGGCTCCTCGTGTCGTGGACGGAAAAAGCGGGCGCAAAACGGGGAGCCGGCCCAGCTCGTGGCCGGAAAGCGGCTCGACCCGGCTCGCGGCCGGAAAACGGGTCGACCCAGCGGCGGCCAATCCCGCTGGGGCGACCCGGCCCAACCCATGCCAGGGAGGCGGTTACGACTCTGCCGGTCCGGGGACTGAGAGTCACCAGTGGAAGCCCACAAAGATTCCGCAGCTATTCCTGGCTTACTCGTATGGAGCGCCGGAGCCCGCGCGCGGGGAACAATGGGGCACCATGTCCCGAACGAGCACCGAGACGGCCCACCCCGCCCGGATCCGCGCCGTCGACAGCGCGCACCTGTGGCACCCGTACACGACCGTCCCCGCCGCCGAGACCCCCTACGTGGTCACCGACGCCCAAGGCGTCAACCTGACCCTCTGGGCGGACGGCGAGCACCACCGCGTGGTCGACGGCATGTCCTCCTGGTGGTCGGCCATCCACGGGTACCGCCACCCGGAACTCGACGCCGCCGTGCACGCCCAGGTGGACCGGTTCAGCCACGTGATGTTCGGAGGGCTGACCCATGCCCCCGCCGCCGAGCTCGGCGAAGCCCTGGTCGGGATCGCCCCCGACGGCCTGGAACACGTCTTCCTCGCCGACTCCGGATCCGTGTCGGTGGAGGTCGCCATGAAGATGTGCCTCCAGTACCACCGCTCTACCGGCAGCCCCGGCCGCCGACGCTTCCTCACCTGGCGGGGCGGCTACCACGGCGACACCTTCCACGCCATGAGCGTGTGCGACCCGGACGGCGGCATGCACTCCCTGTGGGGCGACGTCCTGCCCGGCCAGGTGTACGCGGACCCGCCGCCCGCCGGTTTCGACACCGAGCCGGACCCCGGGTACCTGGCGGCCTTCGAGGCGCTGGCCCGCGAGCACGCCGACGAGCTGGCCGCGATCATCGTCGAACCCGTGGTCCAGGGCGCGGGCGGGATGCGCTTCCACCACCCCGGTTACCTGCGCGAGCTGCGCCGGATTGCCGACGCCTACGGAGTCCTGCTGGTCTTCGACGAGATCGCCACCGGCTTCGGCCGGACCGGGGAGCTTTTCGCCGCCGACCACGCCGGGGTCGTCCCCGACGTCATGTGCCTGGGCAAGGCGCTCACCGGCGGTTACATGACGCTGGCCGCTACCCTGTGCACGGCTCGGGTGGCGCAGGGGATCGCCGGGGGAGAGGTCCCGGTGCTCGCCCACGGGCCCACGTTCATGGGCAACCCGCTGGCCTGCGCGACCGCGCTGGCCTCAGTGGAGCTGCTCACCAAGGGCGACTGGCGGAGCGACGTGGCCCGGATCGAGGCCGGGCTCCGGAAGGGACTGGCCGCGGCCGAGGGGTTGCCGGGCGTACGCGAGGTGCGGGTGCTCGGCGCGATCGGCGTGATCGAGACGGACCGACCGGTGCGCATGGGCGAGGCCACCCGGGCAGCCATCGCCGAAGGGGTCTGGCTGCGTCCCTTCCGCGAACACGTGTACGCGATGCCGCCCTATGTCTGCTCCGACGCGGACGTCGCCGCGATCGCCCGGGGGATGGTCGCAGCGGTCAAGGCGTCGCTGGCGGCCGACGAGGACACTGGAGACCGGCGAGCCCGGGGAACCCGAGGAGTCCGGGGAGACGAAGGGGTGCGGGGATGAGCGTGCTGGTGGTGACCGGTACCGGCACCGAGGTCGGCAAGACCGTGGCCACGGCCGCCGTTGCGGCCCTGGCCCTGGCTGAGGGCCGGAGCGTGGCGGTCCTCAAGGCGGCCCAGACCGGGGTCGGCCCGGGTGAGGAGGGCGACGCCGAGACCGTGGCCCGACTGGTCCCCGGCGTCACCGTCGCCGAGACCGCCCGCTACCCGGAACCGCTCGCCCCCGCGCGCGCCGCCGCCCGGGCCGGTCGGGAGGGCCCCGAGGCACGGGAGGTCGCCGACCTCGCCCGCCAGCTGGTCTTGGAACACGACCTGGTGCTGGTGGAGGGCGCCGGAGGGCTCTTGGTGCGGCTGAACGCGGTGGGGGAGACCCTCGCGGACGTGGCGGTGCTGCTGGCCGCGCCCGTCCTGGTGGTCGCCGACCCGAGGCTGGGCACGCTCAACGCGACCGCGCTGACCGCCGAGGCGGTGCGGACCCGGGGTCTCGCGCCGGCCGGGGTCCTGGTGGGCTCCTGGCCGGAGCCGGGATCGGAGTCGGAGCCGCGACCATCGAGCGCCCAGGTACCGGTGGACCTGGCCATGCGCTGCAACCTCGAAGACCTGCCCGACATGGGTGCGGGACCGCTCGTCGGCGTGCTGTCGGAGGGCATGGGAGCACTGGCCCCCGGCGCGTTCACCGCCGCGGCCCGCCTGGGCCTGGCCGCGGAGTTCGGCGGGAGCTGGTCGGCCCGCGAGGGGCCGGGTGCCTGACCTGGCCGCACCGCCCTCTGGCGACCCCCTTCAAAACCCGGGCCCGATTCTTTGTGCCCTTCCACGGCAGACGTGCCCGCCACCCACCGATACGTTGCCACTGCCAGCCAGTACACCGCCTTCCAGGGGACCCCTTGAACCTGCTCATCACCGGCATCACCACGCAGTCCTCCATCGCCTACGCGATCGCGGAGGAAGCCATGAACCAGGGACACGAGGTGATCCTGACCAACCCGCCCGGCCGCGCCTTCTCCATCTGCGAGCGCATCGCCAAGCGGCTGCCCAAGGAGCCCGTGGCCGTCCTGCCCATGGACGTCACCGACCCCGAGCAGATCGCCGCCACCGCCGAAGCGGTCGGTGAGCACTGGGACCACGTCGACGGCCTGCTGCACGCCATCGCCTACGCACCCGAGTCCGCCCTTGGCGGCAACTTCCTCAACACGGCATGGGAGGACGTGGCCAAGGCGATCCACGTCTCCGGATACTCGCTGTCCGCCCTGACGGTGGGCCTGCGCGACCTGCTCGCCAAGGCTCCCGACGGCGCCGGGGTGGTCTCCCTGACCTTCGACGCCAGCGTGGCCTGGCCGGTCTACGACTGGATGGGCTCGGCCAAGGCGGTCCTGGAGAACTCCGCGCGCTACCTCGCCCGCGACCTGGGCCCGCAGGGCATCCGCGTCAACACGATCTCCGCCGGTCCGATCAAGTCCCTCGCCGGCGGGTCCATCCCCGGCTTCTCGCAGATCGCCGACTCCTGGGGCGACAACGCCCCGCTGGGCTGGGACACCAAGGACACCACCGTCGTGGCTGGCCCCGCCCTCTTCCTGCTGTCGCCCGCGGCCCGCGGGATCACCGGCTCGGTGATGCACGTCGACGGCGGCTACCACGCCATGGGCGCCCCGCTCGCCCCCGCCGACCCCGGGGACACCGAACAGTCCTGATCCGGTACGAGGCCGTCGGCGGGCGCCGCAGCGCAGGTCCACCAACGGTCCGGTGGCCGCTCGGCGGAGTGGCCACCGGACGCTCCGCCGCGACCGCGCCACCGAGCCCGCCCATACCTCGGACAAGGTAACCCGCCGCAGGTTCCGGGTACACCGTCCCCTAACCGTGCGCCCGGTCCTGTAACGGGGCAGCGGAACCGGGCGCCGAAGGGCGGTGAACGGCGTGAGGGTGTTCCTTCCGGACGGGCACTCCGTCCAGCTCTCCGAGCCCATGGGGTGGGTGCTCTGGGGCGCGGTACCCATGGAGCCGCGGAGCGGGTCACGCCAGCTGGCGGAGGGGACACCCAGGGACACGGCGCGTGCCCTCGAAAGCCGCGGCCTGGTCCGGTGGCGGGAACAGGACGGGCCGTGGGTGGTCACAGAGCACGGCGTGCGGGTCCGCGCGGTGCTCCTGCGGATGGCGGAACGGGCGGCCGACGGAGATCTGGGAGGGGTCCCGTTCGCCGGAGAGCTGCCGAGGCGGGAGACCGTGGACCCGGAACTGTCCCGGGACGAGGCCGCCCGCCTGCGCGGGGCCCTGGACCTGTCGCGGTCCGCCCCGGGACCTGAGCTGACCAGGGAGGACATCGCGGCCCGGAGCGCGCTCCTCATGGGCCTCATGACCGTGACGAGCCTGCCCCTGTCACTGTGGGTCTGGTTCCCCGAATCCGTGGGGCTGGCCCTGCTGACGCTCGTCGTCTTCGCTGGTCACCTGCTGTTCGGCGCTGCCTGGGTGAGCCTCTTCCACGAGGTGTGGTGGTCCGTCAGGCTCGCCCGCGCCCACCGCACGCTCGAGGCGTTCCGCGGCCGCTACGTCAGTGCCGACATGCTGGACCGGCGGGCCAGCGACATGCTCGCCCGGGCCCAGCGGGCGGTGGACACCGTGCTGGACTCCCCGATCCACCGGCGGGGACTGCTGCTGGACAGGCCCCGCAACCGGGTGGTCCTTACGGAGTCCGAATGGGCGGTCGCGGACAGCCTGTGCGAACAGACCCAGACCCGTGCCCGGCTGAACTCGACCACGCCCCTGGGCGAACGGAGCAGGAGGGCCGCCCAGCGCGTCGGCGCGGCTCTCCTCTACGACGTGGAACGGGTGGAGGCGCGCATCCGCGTCCTGGAGTCCTACGCGGCCAAGGTGCGCAGGGCCGAGGACCAGGAACGGGATCGCGAGCTCGCCGCGCGGTTGGACGGCCTCGCGGACCGGATCATCGTGGCTGGCGCCGCCCACGACCAGCAGGACGAAAGCGTGTGCGCCCTCGTCGACGCCCAGCGGATGGCTTTGGAGGTGGCCGGGCAGGGCCCCGACGACGAACCCGGGCCGACCGGGGGCACCGGCCCCCTCAGGCCGGAGGGGGGACCGGGGAGCCCAGGGTGAAGGCCTTCGGGCCCGGGCCGCGCATACGCAGGTGCTCGGCGCGCTCCTCGGCCTCCTTCGGAGTGATCCCGGTACCCGCAGTGGACCACCACAGGGTCCGCTCGACCGTAGGGAAGCCGCCGGACCCCGTGCGGAAGGCGAGGAGCTCCCGGTGCGTCTCCTCCACGAAGGACCGAAGGTCCGTGGGGCAGCGCCACAGGTTCACCACGTGTACGCGGTCCCCCTCGTCTGAGAAGTGGACCTCCGCTAAGTGGCCCAAGTGGTGCGCAGCCTGTTCCCGGAGCGCGGCGACGAGGGACCGGAGGTACCGGCGGTCACCGGTCACCGTGCGGGCCTCCACCAGGACCGGCCACTGTGCGGGGCGGTTCGGTTCCGGTGCGGAGCTACGGATCCTGGCGGCCCTCGTGCGTGCGCCGACGTGGTGGGGGGTGTGGCGGGAAAGCAGGGAACGCATGGGAACTCCTCATCCAAGTGGTCCTTGATAAAGGGTCCACTTTGGCTCTGGTGGTATCTGTGGATCTAGTGCCAGTATCGAAGCCTGGGTCGAGAGCGAATAGAGCCAATGGAGCGAGAAATGGACCCTGTTCGGCGTACCGACGAACTCGTGGACCTCGTGGGCAACTGGTCCAGCGGTACCGGGGCGCTCTACCGGCGCCTGGCCGCATCCCTGCGGGGGCTGGTCGACCAGGGATCCCTCGTCCCCGGGGAACGCCTGCCCTCCGAACGCAACCTCGCCACCGCGCTGCGGATCAGCCGCACCACAGTGGTCTCCGCCTACGACCACTTGCGCGACGAGGGAATCCTCGAGAGCCGCCAGGGCAGCGGCACCCGGGTGTGCAGCACCAGGGCGCCCGTGCGCGCGGACGGGTGGACCGCCAACGGCAACGGCAACCCCATGTACCGCAACCTCCTCCAGAGCGACGACTCCGTCATCTCCGCGTCGTGCCTGAACACGCCCGCGCTGGGCGAAGTCGAGACCGCCATCCGCGAGATGGTCGCCGAGGACCTGCCCGCACTCATGGCCGAGAGCACCTATTACCCGCGCGGTCTGCCCGCCCTGCGCGAGGCGATCGCCGAGTACTACGAGCGCCAGGGCCTACCCACGAACCCCGACCAGATCGTGGTCACCACCGGCGCCCACCAGGCCGTCGCCATGGTTGCGCAGCTCTATCTGCGCAACGGTTCGCCGGTGGTGGCCGAGGACCCGAGCTTCGCCGGATGCCTGGACCTCATCCGCGACCGGGGCGCCACCGTCCACCCGGTTCCCTTGGACGACCAGGGGATCGACGCCAACGGGGTGCGCCGCGCCTTCGCCGAGAAGGCGCCCCACCTGCTGTACGTCATGCCCTCTTACCACAACCCGACCGGCACGATGATGTCCGCGGCCCGCCGACGCGAGCTGGGGGAGATGTCGGCCCGCCACGGGGTGCCCGTCCTGGAGGACAGCGCCTACACCGGGATCCGCGCCGACGACGAACCCGCTCCGCTGGCCGCGTACGCTCCGCGCGGCGCCGAGATCATCACCGTCGACTCGCTGTCCAAGGTGGGGTGGGCCGGGCTGCGCATCGGCTGGCTGCGCGCCCCCGCCGAGATGGCGCTCCGGCTGAGCCGCCGCAAGGTCCTCGCCGACCTGGCCAGCCCCCTGCTGGACCAAGCAGTCGCCGTGCGCCTGCTCGACCGCTACGCCGAACTCGCGCACGAGCGCTCCGAGCAGCTACGCGTCGCGCTGGAGCACATGGAGTCGATGCTGCTCCGGGACCTGCCGGAGTGGGAATGGCGGGCCCCTGACGGCGGTGCGGCCCTGTGGGTCCACCTGCCCGGGGTCAACGCCCGCGCCTTCGCCCAGGTCGCGCTCTGCCACGACGTCGGACTGGTGCCCGGACCCGCGATGTCGTCCTCGACGGGTGGCCAGCACGACGAGTACTTCCGTCTGCCGGTGGCCTTCGACCGCGACACCCGGGAGGAGCTGGTGTGGCGGCTGGTCCGCGCCTGGCGCGAACTGCACCGCCACGGACCGGTCGAGAGCCATCCCGACGTCCTGGTCGTCTGATCCGGCGAAACAGCGACCACCGGGCCGGCCGGGAACCACCCCCGGCACACAGCGAGGGCGGCACCACAAGCGTGGTGCCGCCCTCGGCAGTTCCCGCCGCAGCGGTCAGAACCCGGAGGTTCTAGCCGAGCGTGGTCTTGCCCGCACGGGCAGCGGCGAAGCGCTCCTGGACGTCGGCCCAGTTGACCACGTTCCAGAACGCCTTGACGTACTCGCCCTTGACGTTCTTGTACTGGAGGTAGAAGGCGTGCTCCCACATGTCCAGCATGAGCAGCGGCTGCGTGCCGATGGCGATGTTGGCCTGCTGGTCGTACAGCTGCTCGATGATCAGGCGCTGGCCCAGGGCGTCCCAGGCGAGGATCGCCCAGCCGGAACCCTGGATGCCGGTGGCCGCGGCGTTGAAGTGCGCGCGGAAGGCATCGAAGGAGCCGAACTGGTCGTCGATGGCGGCGCCCAGCTCACCCTCGGGCTTGTCGCCACCCTCCGGGGAGAGGTTCTTCCAGAAGACGGAGTGGTTGACGTGGCCGCCCAGGTGGAACGCGAGGTTCTTCTGGAGCTGGTTCACGGTGCCGAAGTTTCCGGCTTCGCGGGCCTCCGCCATCTGCTCCAGCGTGGTGTTCGCACCGGCGACGTAGGTGGCGTGGTGCTTGTCGTGGTGCAGCTCCATGATCTGGCCGGAGATCCACGGCTCGAGGGCCGCGTAGTCGTAGGGCAGTTCAGGAAGCGAGTATGGCGCAGACATCTCTGACGCACCTTTCCAATGACGCGATTCGTCGGGCTTACCAGCGATGGGATCGCTAGGCAGCAAGCTATCAGCCAGGGGGCCGCACACCCGATGTCAGGCCGTTCGCGCCCGCTTCGGGAATAAACGGGACGGTGTCCGCCAGCGGGTTCTGCCTCTAGGCCACCAACCGAACACCCTCCGGTGTGCTCGGCGCCGCTTCCACTACGGCACCCGTGCCACCCGGTTCCTTCCTTCCTCTTCCCCACCGGCCGCCGTCCGAATCACCACCTTTCACTTGGAAACTCCTGGGTTTTCTCGATCCCGGCGGTGTGCGCGCGGCGGTCTTAGCCTGGCCGGGCCGCCCGTCGTCGCAACCGTCGCCGACCTTCCAGGAAGCGTTGTCCAGGAGTTCGCCCGCCATTTACCGGTGGGGCATCGGGGAAGGCGAGAATTCATCGCCGAATTCGAGTGGGAAAACACCCCATAAGTATCGTTCGGCGAATCATCCCCTGGAACTCCGTAGATCTCCCGAGGCCGCCACCGCTCATGCACACCTCTTCGCCCGGGGCGCCCGCCGTGAAGGCGCCCGACATCCCGTCCGTAGCCGACACCGCCCGCACGAACCGGGGCGGGGGAGGCTTCCGACCGGAGATCGAAGGGCTGCGCGCCGTCGCCGTCCTCCTCGTAGCCGTCTACCACATCTGGTTCGGCCGGGTCTCCGGCGGCGTGGACGTCTTCCTGATGCTCACCGGCTTCCTCATCACCGGGTCGCTGATCCGGGGCATGGAACGCGACGGGCGGATCCGCTTCGCCGCGTTCTGGACCCGGCTCGCCCGCCGCCTGATCCCCTCGGTGGTGGTGGTCCTCGTCGCGACCATGGCGGCGATGTACCTCTGGCTGCCCCGGTCGCGCTGGGCCGACATCCTCGCGGAGGTGCGCGCCGCGGCCCTGTACTACGAGAACTGGGCCCTCGCCCGGAACGCCGTCGACTACCTGGCGCGGGAGGCCGCCGCCAGTCCGGTGCAGCACTTCTGGTCGCTGTCCATCCAAGGGCAGTTCTACCTGCTGTGGCCGGTCCTGCTCGCCCTGACCGCGATCGTCGCCTCCCGGGTCCGGCTGCCCCTGCGCGCGGCGGTCCTCGGCACGGTCACGCTCGTGTTCGCCCTCTCCCTGGCCTACTCGGTGCACATCACCGCTCAGGACCAGGCCTGGGCCTACTTCGACACCGGCGCCCGGCTGTGGGAGCTGGCCCTGGGCGCGATCCTCGCCCTGGTCATCCACCGGATCAACCTGCCCGTGCGGCTGCGGGTGCTCCTCGGCTGGTTCGGCCTGGCCGCCCTGGTCTCCTGCGGCATGCTCGTCTCGGTCTCGACCCTCTTCCCCGGGTACATCGCCCTGTGGCCGACCGGCGCCGCCGTCCTGGTGATCCTCGCGGGCACGACCGGCAGCCGCTTCGGTGCCGACCGGTTCCTCACCTGGGCGCCCCTGACCGCCCTGGGTAAACTCTCCTACCCCCTGTACCTGTGGCACTGGCCGATCCTCGTCGTCTACCTGGAGATCACCGGCCGCCACCTGGCCTCGCCGCTCGGCGGGCTGGGCGTCCTGCTGCTGTCGATAGGCATGGCCTGGCTCACCCACCGGCTGGTCGAGAACGGGCTGGACCGGTTCACCCGGCCCGCCCGCCGCCGTACCCCCGGATGGTCGATCGGCATCGCCGCGACCCTGGTCGTCCCGGTCCTGATCGCGTCCGTGATGTGGAACGACCGGCTGGACCGGGAACGGGTCGACCGCGCGCAGGAAGCCGGGGCACCGGAGAGCTACCCGGGGGCGCAGGTGGTCTCCGCGCCCGAGCTGTCCGAGGTGTTGCCGGAGGCTCCGGTGCGCCCCGACCCGGCCGACGCCAAACAGGACCTCTCCTGGCACCACGAGCAGGGGTGCCACGTCAACCTGGCCGAGGACGATCTGGTGGTGTGCGATGTCGGTCCCACCGACGCCGAGCACACGCTCGCGCTGGTAGGCGCCTCGCGCACCGCGCACTGGTACCCGGCGGTCGCGGAGGCCGCCGAGGCCCAGGGCTGGCGCCTGGTCTCCTTCACCAAGAGCGGCTGCCCGTTCGGCATGGACCAGTCCTACCGCGACGGCGAGCCCTTCGAGGAGTGCGAGACCTGGAAGGCCAAGGCCATGGCCGAGCTGGAGGAGCTCCAGCCCGACGCCGCCCTGCTGTCCTCGACCAGGTCCACCCGGGCGTCAGACGAGGTCCACCCCGGCTACACCGACGTGTGGTGGTGGCTGAACGACCTCGGTATCGACGTGGTCGGTATCCGCGACCTGCCCCGCCTGCCCTACCAGGGCGCAGAGTGCGTGGAGAGCTCTCCGCTGGAGAGCTGCACCGTCCCGGTGTCCGAGAGCCACGAGGACGTCGACCCGGCCACCCGGGTCGAGCTGCCGCCCAACGTGACCCTCGCCGACCTCACCGAACACGTGTGCCCCGACCACTCCTGTGACGCGGTGGTCGGCAACGTGATGGTGTTCTGGGACCACTCCCACGTCACCGCCACGTACGCCGAGACCCTGGCGCCGGTGATGGAGGAAACGCTGGTCCAGGCCACCGGATGGTAGGCCGACGGACGCTCGAAGGCATTGTGCGCGGCCCGTAAACGACATTCTGGTGTTGCGTCGGTGAACGCCGGGGGAATTGATGGCCACACGGGTTTCGAATTCCCCGGTGAAAGGCCCCGGGTGTGTTTTGAGGAGCTACTGTCGAACGGGCCCCGGGATTTAAACGGTCACGGGGTTCCCCCAGATCCCACTGCCACGACACCCGTGGAGGTCCCCCGTGCGCTCCCTTCGCCGCAGACTCCGGCCCCTCTTGGCGGTCGCCGCCGTTCTCGGCCTCGCCGTGCTCGCCGCACCGACGGCACTGGGCGCGCTCTCGGTACTGACCTGGGCGGAGGCAGCGATCGTCACCGCGATACTCCTCCTGGGCGGGCTGGTCTGCGCGCTCGGCGCGGGCCTGTGGCGCCTCAACCGGTCCGTGCGCGCCCTGTCGACCACCGTCAGCGGCCACACGCGGCGCGTCACCGAGGTCCTCGGCCAGGACCGGCTCGAGACCACCCGCTCCCTCGATGCCGTCCGAGACCGCCTCACCCGCCTCCAGGAGCACTCCCTGCCCAAGGCCACCCGCGAGATCCAGCACGCCGTCACCGTGCAGGGCCGCGACGACTACGAGCAGCAGGTCGCCTGGGCCGAACTGAGGGAGCACCTGGACGTGGCCCCGTTCATGCCGCCCCTGCGCGGTTGGGCCGCCTCCCCGGACGTCCTGCGCCTACTCGTCCGGCTCATCGACCGCGACCGCCCCGAACTGGTCGTCGAGTGCGGCAGCGGGGCCTCCAGCGTGTGGATCGGATACGCGCTGCGCCGGGCGGGCACCGGAAGGCTCGTCGCCATCGAGCACGAGGCCCGGTACGCCGACCTCAGCCGCGACCTGGTCGCCGCGCACGGCCTCGACGGCATCGTCGAGATCCGGCACGCCCCGCTCACGGAGGTCAAGGCCGAACTCTCCGGCCTCGACCCCGAAGACCCCGTCGAGTCCGCCCCCCAGTGGTACGACGCCTCCCGCCTCACCGACCTGGACGGCATCGGCCTCCTGTTCATCGACGGCCCTCCCAAAGCGACCGGTGCACAGGCCAGGTACCCGGCGGTCCCCGCCCTCCTGCCGCACTGCACCGCCGACGCGGTGGTCGTCCTTGACGACGCCGCCCGCCCCGACGAGCGCGCGCTCGGTGAACGCTGGCTCTCCGAGCACCCCGACCTGTGCCGCACCGAGGAGCCGGCGGAGAAGGGCGCCCACGTGTTCACCCGCCACTGCCCCTGACCCGTACCCGGCCCCTCAGCTCCCGTCCCGGCCGTCCCGTACCGCGCACCCCACGTCCCGACCTTCCCGCCGCACCGCCCAGTGCCACCGAACCCCGAGCGAAGGCCACCCGATGATCACCACCGTCCTTCGGCACGCCCTGCGCGCCCGCGGCCGCGAGCCGGCAGTGCTCTGCCACACCGGCGCCGACACCCGCGCCGAACTGGCCGGGCTTCCCACCGCTCCTGGCGACGTGCTCCTGGACCTGGACGCCCAGCTGCTGGGCACCCCCGTACTCGACGGCGATGCGGTGGCCGGGCTGGTGGCAGTGGTCGCGGCCACCACCACCGACCTCAACCGCACCCTCACCGCCGCCGCCCACCTGCCCAGGGCCGTGCACGTCGTGGCGGCTCTGGTGGCCACGCCAGGGCACCAGGAGCCGCCGATCCCGGTCGGCCCCGGCATGGGGCAGTGGCGCGACCTCCAGGAGCTGCGGGTCCGCCGGGTGGACCGCCGCGGCTGGGTGTGCGAGCTCTTCTTCCCCAACGCCACCGAGACCGCCCCGGTCCTGGACGCGGTGCTGCACGGCACCCGCGGGCGCCGCCGCGGCCCGGCTGTCACACCCCTGGCCGCCGTGAACGGCCGGGAGGCGGCCCTGTGGCGCCCCGGCGACACCGGCGTCCACGGCGTGGCGGCCGAAGGGCCGGTCCCGCTGCGCAGGGTCACCCCGGTCGCCGACCTCGCCCTGCGGATCCACGACGGCCAGGCCCCGCCCGCCTGGTCCGACGCGTCGGTGCCCGCCTTGGAACGGACGACCACCGACACCGACTCCTGGGCCGGGATCACCGGGGCGGACGGCCGCGCCCGGGCCGCCCAGCTGGCCGCCGTCCCGCGGACCGACCCCGTCCAGCGCATCGCGCCCGTCGACGAGACGACCGTCAACCCCACCGGCTTCGGCAAGGCCGAGAACGGCCCCCTCGGCGACCTCACGCTGGAGGGCGATCGCGCCGTCGTCCGCGAGGGCAAGAAGGTCCTGGTCCGCGTGGCCCAGGACGGCACCGTCACCGACGTCGACCTCTCCCACCTGCGGCACCTGCGCGGCGTCCGGGTGGACTGGTCCGGGCACAGCGGCCCCCACGCCGCCGTGCGCACGGTCGCCTCCCTGGCCGCCGGCGGCGTCCCCCTGGTCTGCTCTTCCGTCCCCGCTTGGGCCTCGGGGCTGGGCGGCACCCTCTCCGGGCTACTCACCGGGGCCACCGACACCGACCTCACCGACCGCCTCGCCCGCGAGGAGCACAGCGTCCGCCTGCGCCGCGCCGCCCTGCGCACGCACGGCCTGCGCACCCGGTGGCGGTCCCTCGCGGCGGAGGCCGGGATCCCCGTGCCGCCCCAGCCGCGGGTATCAGTCATCCTGTGCACCCGCCGCCCCGAGATGGTCGGCTTCGCCCTGGCCCAGATCGCCAGACAGCGCGGTGTCGACCTGGAGGCCGTCCTCACCCTGCACGGGTTCACCGCCACCCTGCCCGAAGTGCGCTCGGCCATCGACGCCTACCGGGCCACCGGACTGCCGATCACCGTGCACGAGGCGCCCACCGAGCGGATCTTCGGCGCGGTCCTCAACGACACCGTCGCCCGTGCCTCCGGAGACCTGATCGCCAAGTGGGACGACGACGACTGGTACGGCCCCGAACACCTGGCCGACCTCGTCCTCGCCCGCACCTACTCCGGTGCCGAGCTGGTCGGCACCGGACAGGACTTCGTCTACCTCCAAGAGGTCGACCTCACGGTGTGGCGCAGCCGGGAGGCGGAGACCACCACCCGCTTCATCGCCGGGGGCACCATCCTCACCGACCGCGTGGTGCTGGAGGAGACCGGCGGTTTCCGCCCCCTGCCGCGCGCCATCGACACCCAACTGCTCCTCGCCGTCACCCGTGGCGGCGGACGCGTCCACCGCACCCACGGACTGGGCTACGTGCTGCGCCGCACTGGAGGCGGACACACCTGGTCCGAGGACATGGCCTACTTCCTGCACAACTACGCCCGACAGTGGTCCGGTTGGCGGCCCAGCTCCCTTTTGGAAGGTGAACCCGCCCCGCTGGGACGCGGCGCGCCCTCCGCGGAGCAGCCGATCGGCGCCGCACAGCACCCAGGGGGACACCCTTGACCAGTACCGACGAGCACACGTTCCCGGCCTCCGGCACTTGCCCGGAGAAGGGCACCGGAGCCGGAGGAGCCGCCGTCCCCGGAGAGCGCTTGCCCCGGGGCGAGGCGGACTTCACCGACCAGCCCCGGGTGTGGCGGAATGATTATTCGTTGTTGGAGCCTGCGGTGTTGGGGGAGTGGGTTCCGGAGCTGTCGGTGAGTGTGGTGGTTCCGGCGCATGGGCATCCGGAGAAGCTGGCGCTGGTGTTGGCGTCGTTGG
>NZ_BAAGZJ010000059.1:0-47543 GCF_054778635.1 Nocardiopsis nanhaiensis | reverse complement strand
TTGTGTTCACGTGTGTTCGTGGTTGAAGCACATGATCACGCGAAGGCCGTTGTGCTGTCCGGGAAACGATGAAGCCCGTGACCAGGACGGTATCCGGTCACGGGCTCAAGGTTAAACGACAAGCTAGTTGCCGCCCCCGTGGGTCTTGAGCGCGGCCTCGACGTAGTTCATGACGTGGTCGCTGAGCATCTGGCCGACCGCCGGATCCCCCTCGCGGAAGGCCCGCGTTATCTGCTGGTGGTCGCCGGCCTTGGCATGCAGCTCCATGTTGAGCCAGCGCACGGACAGAGCCGTCCACACCTCGACACCCAGCGACTCCCACGTGTGGAGAAGCACACTGTTGTCCGCGGCGCGGACGACCTCCCGGTGGAACTCCACGCTGTGCCGGATCTGCTCGGTGACGTCGCCCTGGGCCGTGGCGCGGTGCAGGGCCTCCACCTCGCGCTCCAGACGGGAGGGATCGGCTTCCAGGCGGGGCGCGGCCAACTGCGCGGCCACCAGCTCTAGACCGGCGCGCACGGGGTAGATCTCCGCCATGTCCTGGACACCGAAGGCCCTGACCCTGGCTCCCTTGTTCGGCACCGTCTCGATGAGGCGCAGAGT
Organism: Nocardiopsis nanhaiensis; assembly: GCF_054778635.1. Taxonomy (NCBI): domain Bacteria; kingdom Bacillati; phylum Actinomycetota; class Actinomycetes; order Streptosporangiales; family Nocardiopsidaceae; genus Nocardiopsis; species Nocardiopsis nanhaiensis. The sequence goes on along the minus strand of NZ_BAAGZJ010000059.1, from coordinate 46,940 downwards.
CTCCAGTTCGCGCAGAGCCTCGCGGACCGGCGCCTGGCTGACGTTGAGCTCCGTCGCGACCCTGCGCTCCACGATGCGCTCGCCTGGCTGCCAGCGCCCGGACAGCAGGCCCTCGACCAGTACCTGCCGGATCTGCTCCCTCAGTGGCTCGCGGGCCAACTTAGAGGGGTCATCCGGCAACTGAGGGAGGTCGACCATCCAGGGCCCTTCCGTTTTTCGACCCGTGCGCGACCAGCACACGGGGCGACATGCTCCAGTTTCTGACAAGCTCCTTGAAGACTGCCACACATGCGCGGGTCGGCCGGACGGCCGGCCTCGAACAGCTAACGGAAGCCTCACGAACCGGTCGCGCACGGTTGTATCAGCAGGACTCGCGGGAGCGGCTTCCGGCAAAGTCCGAGGTGGAAGAGTCACACTTGACTGGGCATACCACTCATAAGGGGGAGTGTCCGGGTAGGCTCGCGTGTTGGCAACAAGCCACCCAAAGCCGTACGGGGCGTTATCCACGTCACGGTGATGGACCAACCGCAGCGCACTGACCCGCGCTGAGACAACAACAGACGCGGTCGCAGACCGCCAACGCAGACGCCACCGTCGACCAGTTCCGTTTCCCGGATGTCGATCCTGCACGGCGACCGGTCACGGCCAGCGTGAACCAGTCCGAAGGATCGACCGTCGAACCGAGTGCGGGGACACAGCCCCGACAAGCCACCCGGTGTCGGCCCCGAGGGGCCAGGAACAGTCCCAACAACCGCGGCTAGCCCGTCCCCCCACGCCTCAGCAGTGCCACAGGCAAGCCCACAACGTGTGAGACAGCACTGAGCACATGACGCATTCTTCCCGGACCCGGCACTCGAGGTCCAGACAGACGCCACAGGAGCCGGAGCGGCGCAAGCCCGAACCCGGCCCCTACAGTGGCCCCATTCCCGTGGTGCGTGCCAAGGAGTACGCACCGGGGCCACCGGTCGTGCGCGCGATCAAGTGGCCGAGTGTGAGCGAGATCGCGTGGGGTCTCGCATCGGACCGGATCGCGATCATGCTCTTCGTGGCGCTGATCGTCATGACGATGCTGGCGGCCGGCCCGCTGCACCCGGTCGACAACTTCCTGAACGAGTTCACCCGGCCCTACTGGGACACGCTGCGCGTGCCGCTCATCTACTGGCCGGACAACGTCGCGTCCCGTTACGTCGCGCTTCCGGTGCTGGGCGTGACCACGTTGCAGCTGGCCTACTGGCACCGGAGCTGGAGACCGATCATCCTGGGGGCGGGCGGCGTCTTCGGGATGATGTCGATGGTCTCCGTGATGAAGCTGCTGTTCAACCGGGGCCACGCCAAGAGCTTCGACCCGGACTTCTTCTCCGGTGCGGGCAATGTGGCCTTCCCCTCCGGCCACGGGGCCAACGCGATCCTCATCTACGGGCTGGTGCTGTTCCTGATCATCAGGTTCGGCGCTGCGCGACCACACATCATCAGGCGGCTGGCCTACACGATCGTGGCCATCGCGATCCTGCAGTCGACCGTCTCGATCTACTTGCACTTCCACTGGTTCACGGACCTGGTGGCCGGGATGATCGCGGGCGGGTTCGCGCTCAGGCTCACGATCCGCCTGGACCGGATGATCCCGCATGGTCACACCGTCCAGTGGTGGCCCTGGTACGGCCGAGGATCCGAGGTCAAGACCTAGGTGTAATGACCTGAGAGGAACGCCCGTCGAGACGCTCGGCGGGCGTTCTTCGCGTCTGGGGCCTTGCCTGTAATACCCCTAGGGGGTATATGTGTTCCAAGGGCGCGCGGACATGGCAGGCATCCGCCGGCCAGATACCCGGCATGGGTATCTTCGAAATCGGAGGGGGATCAACATGCGTACAGGTCAGCACGGTTCCGATCCGACCGGTCCCGGCGGAGGGCACGGCGAGGACGAACACGGGGACCGCGCGGCGCACGAAGGGCATGGGGACCACGCGGATCACGGGGGCCATGGGGCTCACGGGGGCCATGGGGCTCACGGGGGCCACGGTGGCCATGCCGCGGTGTTCCGCACCCGGTTCTGGTGGAGCCTCCTGCTGAGCGTTCCCGTGGTGTTCACCAGCCACATGATCGCCGGGTGGCTCGGTTACGACGTGCCCGAAGCCCTCGCCTGGATGCCGCCGGTACTGGGCACGGTCGTCTACCTGTACGGCGGCTGGCCCTTCCTCGCCGGGGTTCCCGCCGAACTGCGCGATCGCAAGCCCGGCATGATGACCCTGGTCGCGATGGCGATCACCGTCGCCTTCGGTTCCAGTCTGCTGGCCACCTTCGGTGTGGTGGGCATGCAACTCGACTTCTGGTGGGAACTCGTCCTCCTGGTCGTGGTGATGCTCCTCGGCCACTGGTTGGAGATGCGCGCACTCGGGCAGGCGTCCGGTGCCCTGGAAGCCCTCGCCGCCCTGCTGCCGGACCGGGCGGAACGCGTCGGCCCGTCGGGGGAGGTCGAGGAGGTGCCCGTGGCCGAGCTACGCGCCGGGGACACCGTCCTGGTCCGCTCCGGAGGCCGGGTCTCCGCCGACGGCACCGTCGTCCGGGGGCGCGCTGCCGTGGACGAATCGATGATCACCGGTGAGTCGCGCACGGTCACCCGTGACGAGGGCGACCGGGTGGTCGCCGGGACCGTCGCCACCGACTCAGCGGTCCGGGTCCGGGTGGACGCGGTGGGCGACGACACCACCCTCGCCGGGATCCAGCGCCTGGTCAGCGAGGCGCAGGAGTCCAAGTCGCGTTCGCAGGCACTGGCCGACCGGGCTGCGGCGCTGCTCTTCTGGTTCGCCCTGTCCGCGGCCGCCATCACCTCCGTGGTCTGGGGGCTGCTCCTCGGGGACTCGGGCCAGGCGGTCGAGAGGACCGTCACCGTCCTGGTCATCGCCTGCCCCCACGCGCTGGGACTGGCCATCCCGCTGGTCATTGCGATCTCCACGACCCTGTCCGCGCGCAACGGCATCCTGGTCAAGGACCGCTTGGCCTTGGAGCGCACTCGTCTGGTGGACACGGTCCTCTTCGACAAGACCGGAACCCTGACCAAGGGCGCCCCGGCGGTCACCGACACCGCGGTCGTCCACGGGCAGAGCACGGAACGGGTCCTGGCGCTGGCCGGAGCGGTAGAGGCTGACTCCGAGCACCCCCTGGCCAAGGCGATCGTCCGCGCCGCCGAGCAGTCGGCTCCCGTGCCCGCGGCCACGGACTTCCAGTCACTCACCGGTCGCGGCGTCCGAGCCTCCGTGGACGGCACGAACGCGTACGTGGGCGGACCGTCGCTGCTGGACTGGCTCGGTGCCACCGAACCCGCGGAGCTGGTCGAGCGCACGCGTCCTTGGCGGGAGCAAGGGGCGACCGTCCTCCACGTGGTGGCTGACGGCGCGGTGGTCGGTGCCGTGGCGCTGGCCGACGAGGTCCGGCCCGAGTCGGCTTCGGCCGTCCGCCAGCTCCACGGTCAGGGCATCCGGGTGGCGATGGTCACCGGTGACGCCCGCAACGTGGCTGACGCGGTCGCCGGGAAGCTGGGCCTGGACGAGGTGTTCGCGCAGGTCCTGCCGGACCAGAAGGATGCCGTGGTCCGTGATCTGCAGGAGCGCGGCCACCGGGTCGCCATGGTCGGCGACGGGGTCAACGATGCTCCGGCACTGGCCAGGGCGGACGTGGGTATCGCGATCGGTGCCGGCACCGACGTGGCGATCGAGTCCGCGGGCGTGGTGCTGGCCTCCGACGATCCGCGTGGCGTGGTGTCGGTGCGCAGGCTGTCCAAGTCCGGGTACCGCAAGATGCTCCAGAACCTGGTGTGGGCCGCCGGCTACAACATCGCGGCGGTCCCGCTGGCCGCCGGTGTGCTGGCCCCGATCGGCATCGTCCTCGCCCCGGCAGTGGGCGCCGTGCTGATGAGCCTGTCGACCATCATCGTCGCGCTGAACGCCCAAGTCCTGAGGAGCCTGGACCTTCGCCCCGCCGACTGAACCGGGAATCCGGGCCCGGGGCGGCAGGGTTTCGCCCCGGGTCACACCGAGACGGCTGTGGCCAGGGCTTCGAAAGAGAGGGGAAAGAGGGGTGTTGACACGTGTGGTGACGGTGCATATCGTCCCTGCAACGGTAAGCGCTTTCCGATGGAGGGGCCGACTGTTCTGCCTCCGGGGTAGGGCCCGGCCCCGCGGCCACAATGGTGTGGCCGACCACCCCCACATCAAGGAGTGAGCGTTAACATGCGCACCACACGAACTCGGCGCACCGGTTCCCCGGCGGTCGTCCTCATCGCGGCCGGAGCCGGCGCCGGAGCACTGGCCCTCGGCCTCCTCGCGGTGCCGGACGGGCAGTCCCCCGCGGATACCGTCTCCACCGACGGGGACTCCGCGCCGCTCCAGGAAGCCCCGTCCGGCTGGGCCGGCGAGAACGGCGGTACCACCGGCGGCGCCGAAGGCGACACCGTCACCGTCAGCAGCGGCGACGAACTCCTCGACGCCCTCGAAGCGGATGGACCGCAGGTCATCGAGGTCAGCGGCTCGATCGAGATCTCCGGGATGAACAACGTCTCGTCGGACACCACGGTCGTCGGCCAGGACGGCGCCGAGATCACCGGCGGCGGCCTGAACGTGAGCGACGTCAGCAACGTCATCATCCGCAACATCGCCTTCGCCGACTGGGACGACGACGCCGTCAACGTCGAAGAGGGCGCCACCAACATCTGGGTCGACCACAACAGCTTCACCAACGGCTACGACGGGGCCGTCGACATCAAGCGGGAGGCGGACTTCATCACCGTCTCCTGGAACCACTTCTTCGACCACGACAAGACGTCCATCGTCGGGCACGACGACGGCCACACCGACGACGAGGGCTACCTCCGGGTGACCTACCACCACAACTACTTCGACGGCACCGACACCCGCCACCCGCGGGTCCGCTTCGGCAACCCCGTGCACGTCTACAACAACTACTACCGGGACAACGAGGAGTACGGCGTCGCCTCCACGATGGACGCCGGTGTGCTCGTCGAGGGCAACTACTTCGAGAGCGTCGACAACCCCACGCACACCGGGTACGCCGACTCCGACGACGGCGCGATCGAGGAGAGCGACAACGTCTACGACGGTTCCGGTGAGCCCGAGGTCGGCGGCAGCGTGGAGTCGATCCCCTACGACTACACCGTGGATCCGGCGGAGGACATCCCCGACATCGTGACTTCCGGTGCCGGGCCTGGCAACATCTAGAGAGTCGCGGACTCCCTCTTGTAGCGGGAGAGGGCTCGTGACGAAGGCCGCCGCCTCGACCGGTTACGAGGCGGCGGCCACTCTCCTTCCCGGGGCACCCCGCTCTGGGGGAGGCGCCAAAGGTTTCACGTGAAACACCTGGTCACTCACCGCCCCAGCCCGTGTCCGCTCGAAGGTGCGAGTGGTTCTCGCGCGCGGACACAGGGGCGGGGTGGTCCAGGCAGTGGCCCATCGCGCGGTGCCACCTGTTGCCGCGCAGGGCGGGTTCGAGCGCGGCCAGGGCCGCCGCGTACTTGCTGAACCGGGCCTCGCGGACCCCGAGCTCGTGCAGTCGCCGTTCCGTGGAGGTCAGCCCGCCCTTGGTCTTGATCTCCAAGAGCATCATGTCCGGCCGCATCTGCACGGCCCAGCCGTCCCGGTACCCGACCAGGTCGTGGTCGATGGTGACCCGCTCCTCCCCGGAGAGGTCCACCACGGTGGTGCGGCGGTAGTCGGTCACCGCGGAGGGCGTCAGAACGTCCGGAGGGTTCAGTCGGCAGCGGTTCAGCGCACGGTCGAGGAAGCTCCGGGTCGCCGGAGTCAGCCGGTCGGCGGGGGCGCTCATCGGCAGCTCGGCGCGCACCTTGTCGGTGATTCCGCGCGCGCCCTTCAGCTTCACCTCGAACATCCTCGTGTCCGTGTCCACGTAGGTGCGGGTCCGCACCTTGTAGCGGAGCCGGCGCCCCTGGCGGTGGTCGTGGAAGGTCCGCAGTTCGGGGGTGTCCAGATAGGTGGACGAGTACAGGAAGGAGGTCCGGCCCCCGATCTCCATCACCGCGAACCGCTCCTCGGCCCCGGCGAACAGGGCGGGCATCAGCTCAGTGGGGACCAGGTACTTGCGGCAGGTGCGGGTCACCAGGGCGGCGCGCTCGTTGACTTCCGCGAGGGACACGGAAGGCAGGTGCGCCAACCCCGGCGGGCCGGCGGGTGTGCCTGTGTCCGGTGGACGGGTGTCGGGTCTGGTGGTGCCGGTCGTACGGGGGATCGCCGGAGCGGCGGTCGCGGGGATCAACGGCCACCCCACCAAGCGGGCATCGGCTGGCGGCGTCCGGCGGCCGGGCCCGGTGCGGACTCCAGCTTCGGCTCCTGGAAGCGCACGTCCACCACCATGAGGTCGCGCACGTAGTCCACCTCGGTGACGTCCACCTGCTGCACCCGGCCGCGCAGGCGTCCCTCCAGGTCCTGCCTGAGCGCCACCGGGTCCTCGTGCACCACGTCCAGGGTCATGATCCGGCGCTGGGTACGGGCCAACAGCTTGGGGTGCCCGGCCACGAACAGGGCGGACAGCAGCAGGGCGTTGAGCCCCAGCAGGAGCCACGGGGTCGGGGCGGCCACGGCGTTCACCAGGCCGAGCGCGATCGCGATGAAGTAGTACCCGATCTCGCCCTGGCTGATGGTGTCCGAGCGCAGCCGCAGGATCGAGAGCACACCGAAGAGGCCGAAGCCGACGGCCAGCCCCACCTCCTGTTGGGTCAGCATCGACACCACGGCGAAGATGCCGACGTTGAGTGCCACGTAGGCGAGCACCAGGTCCCGCCGACCGTGCCGGCGGAAATACAGGACGTAGGACAAGAGCGTGATGGCGGTCAGGTCGACCGCAAGAGCGAACCAGAGCATGGTGACCATCCTGTGCCGCTCCGGTGAGGCCTTCATGAGTGTCTGATGAAGGAACCCTCATCTTTCCCATGGAGACTTGTCACCGTTCCCGGAGGTCCGGGCCGCCCGGTCACCCGGCCGGTCAGCCGGTCAGCCGGTAGCCCATGCCCCGCACGGTCACGATGCGCTCCGAACCCACCTTGCGGCGCAGCGCGCGCACGAACACGTCCACCACGTTGGATCCGGGGTCGTAGTCGTAGCCCCACACGTGCGACAGCATCTGCTGGCGGCTCAGGACCTGTCCCTGGTGCCTCATGAGCAGCTCCATCAGGGAGAACTCCCGAGCGGTGAGGTCGACCGAGCGCTCGCCCACCGCCACCCGGCGGGTCCTCAGGTCCAGGGAGAGTCCGCCGACGTGCAGCACCGTGAGGTCGGCGGTGCGCTCCGTGCGCATCCGCAACCGCACCCGGGCCAGGAGTTCTTCGAACCTGAACGGTTTGGTGACGTAGTCGTCGGCCCCGATCTCCAGCCCCGTCACGGTGTCGCGCACCCCGTCCCGGGCGGTCAGGATCACCACCGGGATGTCCACACCCAGCGAGCGCAGCCTCCGGAGCACGTCGAACCCGTCGGTGTCCGGGAGGCCCAGGTCCAGCAGCATCAGGTCGAAACCGCCGGTGACGGCGTAGTCCACGGCCTCCGCACCCGTGCCCACCACCGTGGTGGTGAACCCGCTGGCGGTCAGGCCCTTCTGGACGAACGACGCGATACGTTCCTCGTCCTCGACGATGAGTACCCGGCTCACAGGTGCTCCCTTCCGGTTCGGGGGTCGATCGGGATGACCAGGGTGAAGGTGGAACCGGCGCCGTGGGCAGAACGCAGGTCGACCCGGCCCCGGTGCGCTTCGGCGATGGCCCGGACGATCGCCAGGCCCAGCCCGGCGCCCCGGTCGCCGCGTGCGGTGCGCCCGCCGCGGGAGAAGCGTTCGAAGACGCGGCCGTGGTCCTCTGCCGGGATGCCGGGCCCCTGGTCGGACACCCAGAAGTACACCTCGGAGCCGCGGATCGCCGAGCCGATCCGCACGCTGGAGTCGGGCGGACCGTACCGGACGGCGTTGGCCGCGAGTTGGATCATCGCCTGGGTGACCCGTTGCGGGTCCAGGCGCGCGGTGCCCTCGCCGATGGCCTCCAGGTTCCAGCGGCGGTCGCCGATCTGGCGGACCTTGGCGTCGATGTCGCTGGTGAGCTCGGCGAGGGAGACGGGGGAGGGGCGGACGAAGTCGGGCTGCTGGGCCTTGGCGAGCAGCAGCAGGTCCTCGACGATGCGCCCCATCCGGTCCAGCTCGTCGGTGACCAGCCGCACCACCTCCTGGCGCTCCTCAGGGTCGTCGCCCATGAGCTCCAGGTGCCCCCGCACGATCGTGATGGGGGTGCGCAGTTCGTGCCCGGCGTCGTCCACGAACCGGCGCTGCGCGGTGAACGCGCCCTCCAACCGGTCCAGCATGCTGTTGAACTGCTCGGCTAGCGCGGCGATGTCGTCTCGCCCGGACACCTCGATGCGCTGCGTGAGGTCCTCTTCGGAGATCTCCGCGGCGGTCTGTCGGACCAGGCGGGCCGGGGCGAGGATACGGCCGGCCACCCACCAGGCGGCGGTCGCTGCGGCGAGTAGCCCGAGGGCGCTCACCAAGGCGAGGGTGCCCATGGTCCCGGCGGTGTTGGCGCGGTCCTCAGCGGTGAAGTAGCCGATCACGAACCACCCGCCGCCGCTGTCCTGGCCCTCCGGCGGGTGCGCCCGGATCTTCTCCCACTCGACCGGACCGGCGGGGGTGTCCAGGACGCCCCGGGCGCCGGGGGACTCCAGGATCTCCTCGGTCATCGCCGGGTCGGCGGACAGGTCGTACGGCGGCTCCTGCCCTTGGCGGATGCGCCCGGCCTCGGTGGGTCCGCCGTCCCCTGGGCCACCGGCACGCGACCTGGTGGACTCCGCCTCCTCGACCCAGCCGAAGAGGATCTCGGAGTCCTCCGGATACTGGCGCTGCAAGTGGACGCGCATGAGGGAGGCGAGGTCGGTGAAGGGTTCACCGGTGGTGGGGTCCGCACCGACCGCCGCGAACTCCTCGAACTCGGCGATCTCTTGGGAGAGAGCCTGGTCGACCCGCTCGTCCGTGCGTGCTGTCAGAGCGCTCCATGTGACCAGGTTGACCAGCACGAGGACGGCGGCCATGAGGAGGACCACCCATCCCATGATGATGAGCCGCGCCGGGACCCTGCGGTGCTGGGGCAGCTCCGGTTGGGGGCCTCGAAGGACCAGCGTCGGGAAGATCGAGGTGGCGCCCGAACGCGAGGGTCTGGAGGTGCCGGGCGGCGGGACCCGGACGGTGGTGGCGTCGGGATCGGAGCCACCGGTTCCCGAGGGGCGGTCAGTCGTCATCGTCGTCGTCCTCGAACCTGTCTTCCAGGCAGTCGTCCCACCAGTCGTCCCATTCGTCCTCACCCCAGCCGTCGTAGTCCGCGTTGCCGTCGTAACAGGCGGAGGGGGGATCGGTGGTCGGCGGTGTTTCCGGCGCCGGGGTGTCCGCCGGGGTGTCCGCCGCGGGATCGGTCGGGGACAGGTCGGGGTCGTCCTCGTCGGGTGTGCCGTCCCCGTCGTGGTCGGTGACGGCAGGGGGCCCTTCGACCACGCCGTCGTCCGTGGATTCGACGGCGGGGGCGTCGGGCGACTCGCCGACCACCACCTCGCTCGGCGGATGGGGCTCGGGCCCTCGGATGAACAGTGCCCAGAGCAGGGCGACGGCCGCGACGGCGAGGACCGTCAACGTCCCGAAGACCAGCGGCACCAGAGGTGATCTCATACCAGACGAGCATCCACGGGGAAGGCGGCGTCCGCATGAAGCGGACATGAGGAATTCTTCATTCTCGCAGGTCGAGGGCTGGCTGCGCGCTTCTTATGGGTGTTAGTAGCGGCGGCCGCGGAGCTCGGCGACGAGGACGGCCGCCTGGGTGCGGCGCTTGAGGTCCAGCTTGGCCAGCAGCGCGGACACGTAGTTCTTCACGGTCTTCTCGGCCAGGTAGAGCCGTTCGCCGATCTGCCGGTTGGTCATGCCCTCGCCGATGAGGTCGAGGATCTGCCGTTCCTGCGGGGTCAGCTCGGCCAGCGGGTCGGGTTCGGCCTGCGAGCCGCGCAGCCGGTCCAGCATCGCGCCGGTGCTGCCCGAGTCCAGCAGGGAACCGCCCGCGGCGACCGTGCGCACCGCGCCGACCAGGTCGGCGCCGTGGATCTGCTTGAGCACGTACCCGGCGGCACCGGCCATGACCGCGTCGTAGAGGGCGTCCTCGTCCGCGAACGAGGTGAGCATCAGGCAGGCGATCCCGGGGTGGTCGGAGCGGATCTCGCGGCACACCTGGACGCCCGAACCGCCGGGGAGCCGCACGTCTAGCACGGCGACGTCGGGCAGGACGACGGGGATCCGTGACAGCGCCTGTTCGGCCGTTCCGGCCTCGCCGACCACGGTCATGTCGTCTTCGGTCTCCAGGAGCGCGGCCACACCGCGCCGTACGACCTCGTGGTCGTCGACGAGGAAGACCCGGATCTGCCTCCGAGCGCTCTCGGCTCCATCGCCCGTCATCGGTCCTCCCTCATCCCGCGTCTGTGCGCACGTGACACCACAGGAAGACCGTAATACCTCCGAGGGGGGCGACGGGGGTCCTAAGGCAATAAACCCCCCGGGCAAAGGTCCTGGAATCGGACAAAAATCCTGCCCGGGGGTGAAGTGCCTGATCACGGCTGGTGCTGGTGTGACCACTCGCGCCCTATCGTCACCAGTCCGTCACCAAGGATCCCGCCTGCCGTGGCGGGCTACCTCCCTGTGCCACGGTGGTTCCCGCCATGGCACGGGGTGCGTCGGCCTCAGGGGCGCTGCCCGGACCACGGGCTGGCCAACTCGTAGGCGCGGCAGGCGCGCAGCACCCGACGGTCGGAGTGGCGGGCCCCCACCACCTGCAGGCCGATCGGCAGTCCCGACTCGCTGAACCCGCACGGCACGCTCGCGGCGGGCTGCTGCGTCATGTTGAACGGGTAGCTGAACCCGGCGTAGGAGGTCCACCGCCGCCCGGCCAGCTCCGGTGGCGACTCCAGCCCCGCCTCGAAGGCCACGTTCGGCATGGTCGGGGTGATCAGCAGGTCGTAGGTCTCGTGGAAGTGCCCCATCCGGATGCCCATCGCCATCCGGAGCGCCATCGCGGTCAGGTAGTCCTGGGCGGAGTAAGTCAACCCCTCCGCGATGATCTCCCGCAGCCCCGGGTCCTGGAGCTCCCGGTCCCGATCGGTGAGGTGCTCGGTGGCCTTGGCCGCGCCCGAGTACCAGAGCACCTTGAACTCCTCCACGGACTCAGGCAGCCCCGGATCGGCCTCCTCCACCTTCGCGCCCAGGGACTCGAACACCCGCACGGCCGCGTCGACCGCGCGGGCCACCTCCGGGTCCACGGCCAAGCCGCCCAGTGTGGGGCTGTAGGCGATGCGCAACCCCCGGACGAGCTCCTCGGGGTCGGTGCCGCGACCGGCGTCGGCCAGCCCGGGACCCGGCGTCGGCATCGCCATCCAGTCCCGGGAGTCGAATCCGGACGTCACGTCCAGCATCAGCGCCATGTCGCCGACGGTCCGTGCCATCGGCCCGGTGTGGGCAAGCGACCCGAACGGGCTCGCCGGGTAGTGCGGGACCAGTCCCCACGTGGGCTTGATCCCGCAGACCCCGGTGTAGCTGGCCGGGATGCGGATGGACCCGCCCCCGTCCGTCCCTGTGGACAGCGGGCCCATCCCTGCGGCCACCGCCGCCGCGGAGCCCCCGCTGGAGCCGCCGGGGGTGGTGGACAGGTCCCAAGGGTTGCGCGTGATCCCGTTGAGCGGGTTGTCCGTGACACCCTTCCAGGCCAGCTCGGGGGTGGTGGTCTTGCCGACGAAGACCGCACCGTGCTCGCGCATCCGGGCCACGACCGGGGAGTCCTCCTCCCACGGGCCCTCCTGGGGGGTGGTCACCGAACCCTTGAGGGTGGGCCAGCCCTTGGTCAGGTGGATGTCCTTGACCGAGGCGGGCACGCCGTCCAGCCGCCCCTCGGGTTCGCCGCGCCGCCACCGTTCGGCGGAGGCGCGCGCGGCCTCCCTCGCCTCCTCCGGACGCACCAGGCAGAACGCGTTGAGCGCGGGGTTGTCCTGCTCGATGCGCTCGAGTACCGACTCCACCGCCTCCACCGGGGAGAGCTCCCCGGTGGAGTAGGCGTGCAGCAGTTGCTCGGCGGACAGGTCGGCCGGTGTCACGGGATCTCCGGAGCGTGCCAGCGGGACGCCGCGAACGGCCCCCGCGTCGGCTCCGGCGGAGCCTGCGGCCGCACCGACGGCCGTGCCGGCGTTGTCGGTCTCGGCCCGGTCGGAACGGATCGTCACTTCAGCCTCCCAAGTCACGCGAAGGGTCAGCCGGGCACGTAGCCCCGGCTCTTGTCCACGACATTGCGCAGTTCCCGCCCGTCCAGGTAACGGGCGAGGTTGTCCAGGAACAGCTCGACCAGGTCCTCGCGCCAACCGACCACGTCACCGGACATGTGCGGGGAGACGATGGATCCGGGCAGGCCCCACAGCGGGTTGATGGCCTTGAGCGGTTCCCGTTCGAAGACGTCCAGTGCCGCACCGGCGATCGCGCCCCGGTCCAGGGCGGCGACCAGGTCGGACTGGACGACGATGGGTCCGCGGGCGATGTTGATCAGCCGCGCGGTGGGCTTCATGAGGTCGAGGAAATGCCGGTCGACCAAGCCCTGGGTGGCCTTCGTGAGCGGGGCTGCGACGACCACGTAGTCGGCCTCGGGGAGCTCGCCGTGCAGGGTCGGGCCGCCGTCTGCCGCCCGCTCGGCCAGGCTGGACTCGGCGACGGTGCCGAAGTCGGGGTCGCCGCCGCGGGCGTGGCTGCCCGAAGCGCTGACCTCCATCCCGACCGCTTGGAGCTTGTGCGCGATAGCGCGGCCGATGGGCCCGGTGCCGACGACGAGGGCGCGCTTTCCCGTCACCCGTTCGGTTTCGCGGTGCTTCCAGCGGCGGTCGTGCTGGTACTCCCAGGTGCGGTGGAAGTCCTTTGCGAAGGAGATGACCAGGCCCAGGACGTATTCGGCGATGTGCTCGTCGAAGACCCCGCGGGAGTTGGTGACGACGGCGTCGCTCTCGACCAGGCCGGGGAACATCAGGTTGTCCACGCCGGTGGTCGCGGCGTGCACCCAGCGCAGGGAATCGGCCTTGGGCCAGGCGGTGGACAGCGCTTCGGTGAACAGGTCCCAGACGAGCAGCGCGTCCGTGCCCGGCAGTTTGGCGGACAGTTCGTCGGCGGTGGCGTAGACGACCTCCCCGAGCCCTGGATGGCCGTCGATGCGCTCGTGGCCTGGGGGGAGGTCGTCGCCGTGCAGCACGAGGAGACGGGGGCGATCTGGTGCAGAAAGGGTGGTGGGACTGTTCACGGGCGCGCGCTTTCCGGTTGCGACGGTCACTTGCCTGGCCGCCGGGGGTGTGGGTTCGCCCTTGCACGAGAAACGCTAGGGAGCCGACATGGGATTGTCAACAATCCACAAAGCGGTTGTTTGGTGCGTAAGGGGCATTGCACACTGTTCCCGACGCTGAGGTGAGTACCCGCACGTCCGGAGGTCTATTGCCGCCCCTGGCAGATGGATCGTAATATTGTAGACAATCCACGGTCGCACGACCGCGGCCGGATGCCAAGGATCCCGAACCCAAGCGTCGAAAGGGCCCGACTTGCCCAGGTACATGACCGTCACGCTCGCCAAACGCGGGGTCTCCTGCGTCGCCGAGCTGCTCGACAAGGACGCCCCCCGTACCTGCGAGGCGGTGTGGAACGCCCTCCCGCAGGGCGACGCCGTCCAACACGCCAAGTACGCGCGCAACGAGGTCTACACGATGGTCCCGAGGTTCGCCGATCCCGAACCGGGCCAGGAGAACCCCACCGTCACGCCGATCCCCGGCGACCTCGTCTACTTCTCCTTCGACGGGGGCATGCTCGACCGCACCTTCAAGGAGGACAAGGGCATCAGCCACCTGCCGGGCGTCATCGACCTCGCCCTCTTCTACGGACGCAACAACCTCCTGCTCAACGGTGACGTGGGCTGGGTGCCCGGAAACGTGTTCGCCACCGTCGTCGAGAACCTGCCCGCCATGGCCGAGGCCTGCAACGACGTCTGGCGCTCTGGCAGTGTCGGCGAGCGCCTCCTGTACGACCGGCTCGACCGCTGAGACACGAACGCGTGTCCGCGAACACGACCCCTCCGAACACGACCCCTCCGAACACGTGCCGCCGCGCACGTGTCCACGCATGCCGTTTCACAACTCCGACACGAGAAGCACAGCCTGGGAGGTGAGTGACCGATGTGGACCGAAGGAACCCGACCGGCCCCTGAAGGTGACGCCGGACAAGCAAACTCGCACGTACCCGATCTGGGCGTCGAGAACGAGGTCGTCGAACTCCCGGGGTCGAGCATGCCCCCGTGGCAGTCGGGGATCGGCGTGATCGCGCCCTACGACTTCGCGCTCGACCGCGAACTGTGGCGGTGGGCACCTGACGACATCTCGCTGCACGTCACCCGCTTGCCCTATGTGCACGTGCCGGTGACGGTCGACCAGGCCGCCGCCCTCAGCAAGGGCAAGGCGGTGACCAAAGCAGTACGCGCGCTCCTCGCCCCCGAGCCACTGGCCGTCGGCTACGCCTGCGCGTCCGGCAGCTTCGTCCACGGGGCCGAGGGGGAACGCAAGCTCCACCGCACCATCGTGGACGCGGGCGCACCGGCGGCCGCCACCACGTCCGGGGCGCTGATCCGCGCCCTGGAGAGCCTGGACGTGAACCGGATCGCGGTGGTCACCCCCTACGTGGACAGTGTGACCGACCGCCTGCTCGACTACCTCGCCGAGCACCACATCGGAGTCACCTCCAGCGTCGGGCTCGGCCTGCTCAGCCACATCTGGCGGGTCACCTACGCCGAGGTCGCCCGCGCGGTGCACGAGGTGGACCGCCCGGACGCGCAGGCCGTGTACATCAGCTGCACCAACGTCCTCACCTACGACATCATCGCGCCCCTGGAACGTGAGCTGGGCAAACCGGTGATCGCGGCCAACCAGGTCACCATGTGGGCGCTGCTGCGGGCCGCCGACCGGCGGGCCGTCGCCCACGGACAGCGGCTGATCGACTCGGCGGCGCCCAGCGTCGTCTGACCGCCCGCCCCGGAGCTAGGAGAAACATGACCCGAGTCGGATTCCTCTACCCCGGCTACAGCGCCGAGGACGACTACAAGACCTTCACGGGGCTGCTCGGCGGGGAGGTCGAGCTCCCCGTGGTGCACACCCTCATGCGGGAGGACGCCCACCGGGTGGACGCTCTGCTGGACGTGGGCAGCGAGGACGTGCTCGCAGAAGGCGCCCGAGAGCTCGCCGCCATGGACGTCGATTCCGCCGTGTGGGCCTGCACGAGCGGAAGCTTCGTGTTCGGCTGGGAGGGCGCCCGGCAGCAGGTCGAACGGGTAAGCGAGGTGGCGGGAGTCCCGGCGTCCAGCACCTCCTTCGCCTTCGTGCACGCCCTGGGCCAGCTCCGCGCGTCCCGGGTCGCGATCGCCGCGACCTATCCGGACGACGTCGCCCAGCGCTTCGTGGAGTTCCTCACCGAGGCGGGCGTCACCGTGCTGTCCATGGGCAGCCACGGCATCGCCACCGCGGCCGAGGTGGGAGGACTCGACCCCAACGACGCGGTCGACTTCGTCGTCGCCAACGACCACATGGAGGCCGACGCGGTCCTCGTCCCGGACACCGCCCTGCACAGCGCCGACCTCATCGATCCGTTGGAGGCCCTCCTGGGCAAGACGGTGCTCACCGCGAACCAGGTGAGCATCTGGGAGGGGATCCGGCTCGCCGGTGAGTGCGGTGCCCGGCCCGGCCCGGGCGCCCTGTTCCGCTCCGGCCCGGCCGCGGTCCGGAGCGTCTTCGACGGCGGTTAGGGCGTATGAGGTGTATGACGCAGAAGGTGCGGAAGGCGCGGGGGCATCCGGAACAGGACCTAGCCTCGGTTTCTGTCCGCTTCGCACGCTCGTGTCCTCATCCATCCTGAGTCCGAGGTAGGACCCGAGCCCGACGTACATCCCGAGCCCGAGGTACAACCCGAGTCCCGCCCAGCCCCAAGGGCCGTGACACCCAGCACCCAAGGGAAGGAAACCCCATGTCTGCCCCCGGTCAGCTCAGACCCGTTCCCCGGAGGTCCACCGCCGAACTGATCGCCGACCAACTGCGGTCGGCGATCATGTACGGCTCCCTCTCGCCGGGGGACCAGCTCGGTGAGGCCGAACTCGCGGGGCAGCTCGGGGTCAGCAGGGGTCCGCTCCGCGAGGCCATGCAGCGCCTGGTCCAGGAGGGTCTGCTCCGCAGCGAACGGCACAGGGGCCTGTTCGTCCGTGAGCTGGCGCCGGAGGATGTCCGGGACATCTACGTCGCCCGGCTCGCGGTGGAGCGGACCGCCTGCCAGCTGATCATGCGGGGCAACCGGGGTGAGGCCCTGGCCCGCCTCACCCCGGCCTTGGGCCGACTGGCCGAGGCCACCTCGGGGGCCGACCGGGGTGCGATGAGCGACGCCGACCAGGAGTTCCACCAGACCCTGGTGAGCTGCGCCGGCAATTCGCGCCTGGAGCGCATGGCCCAGACGCTGCTGGTGGAGACCCGGATGTGCCTGACGGTGATGCAGGAGGTGTACCCCGAACCCGGTGAGCTCCTGGATGAGCACCAGCGCATTCTCGACGCGATCGTGGACGGGGCCGAGGACCGCCTTCTGGAGCTCATCGAGTCGCACATGGTCGACACCGTCGACCGCATCAACGCCGAGACGGCGGGCGCAACCGGTGCCCTGTCGTCGGAGGAGGACGACGAACAGGCCGGGGCCTGAGTCCGTTGCAACGACCGGCAAGGCCCGTCCGGGGCCGCGCGGGAATTCCCGGTGACTCGCTGCGAGGAAATGTGCCGTATTGGTTGCGTAGGGGTGGGGATTCCGTGCTAGCGTCCTTTTCGGGCGGCGCATAAAGGCCATTTCGGGCCTCAGGCGACGCCGTCCTCCCCTGCCTCTGGAAGGAACCCCCGGTGTTTGGACCCCACGGACCCGCGAGCGCTCCCGGCGCCCGTGCCGCCGTGCTGTCCGCGCCGCTCCGACGGGTCTTGGTGCTCGTCGGCCTCCTCATGGGGACCCTCCTCGGTGCTTGGATCCTGGGGGCCTCGACCGCAGAGGCCGAGGAGATCCCGCTGTTCGGGGACGCTGAACTGGTGGATGAGGCCCAGCCGACGGAGGACGCCCAACCGGCGGCAGGGAACGAGCCGGTGCTGGAAACAGAGCCGCTGGAGGACACCGACCCGGTCGGTGAAACCCTCACCGGCGTCACTGAGGAGACCACCGAGACCGCGCGCGACGTCTCCGAGACGGTCGTCCCCGAGGTTTCGGTCCAGGGCACCGACATCGTCGATCCGGTCCACGACACCCTCGACGGCGTCACTGCGGAACTCGACGGCCACATCGACGACACCGTCACCGGCCTGAACGGTCAGGACGGCGAAGAGGCCGCCCAGCACCCGGACCAGGGGGACGAGCAAGCACAGGAGTCCGGCGCCGAGCCCGAGCCCGAGACCCCTGTGCGCCCGCACGAGGGCCCGCACGTGGTGGACGTCCTCCCCGAGTCCGTCGACACCGCCACCGAGGCCGTCGCCACCGACGACGCCTCCGGGGCCGAAACCGGGTCCCACCACCACGCCGCGCAGATCAGCGCGGCCACCGCCGCCGCGAACAGCGGCGCGGCGCCCGGCGCGGCCGTCGCGGGCTTCCTGCCCGTCACCGGCGCCCCCGCCCCGGAGCCCGGCCTGAACCAGGCCGCACGGCACGTCCTGTACGCGGTGCCCAGCGCCGGCGCGGACGAGCCGACGTTCGCACCCGACTAACGGGTTCTCCTCTCTCTCCGTCGCCTTCCCGCGACATTCCGCCTGCACGCGCCCCTGCCCAGCCACGGCCCGCACCGCCACGGTGAGCGACCGGCCGACAGCTCTGGGGACTGACGCGGGCTCCGCTCTCCCGAGAAAGCGGATCCCACGTCAGTCAGCGGCCAGCCAGGCCACCGACTGAAACCCCGGCCGGGAACGCCCCGCTTCCGTCCAACCTCGCGGGCCCCGGCCGGACCACCCACTCGAACCGGCGAACGGAATCCGGAAGGATCCTCATGCTCATCAACGCCCGTACCTCCGCCAAGACCCTCTTCGTAGCCGCCGGTGCCGCCGGATTCGTTGCCCTGGGCAACGGCTTCGCCGCCGCCGACACCCTCGAAGGCGTCGCGGGCGGGATCGACACCGGCGTTCCGGCGGAGCTCCCCGCCGTCGACACCGCCGTTCCCGCCGCCGACCTGCCCCAGCTGGGCGCCGTCGACGCCCCCGCACTCGACGCCCCGCAGGCCAACGACGTCCTGGGGCTGGCCCACAGCCAGGTGGACAGCGTCGACGTGACCGTGCCGCGCGTGAACGTCCCCGAGATCGACGCCGACACCTACCTGGAAGCGGCCGAGGCCACCACCTTCCCGGCCCAGTTCCTGGTCAACGAGGCCCAGCGTGACGTCGAATTCCTCGTCGCCGAAGCCGCCTTCGCCGCGGGCAGCACCGTGGACGGCGTCGACGCCGACCTCGAGGTCGTGGACAACGTCGACGTGCCCAACGTGCCCGAGGTTGCCGACGTGCCTGAGGTGGCGGACGTGCCTGACGTCGACACCGACATCGCGGACACCGAGGTCCCCGCCGTCGGTGACGTCGAGGAGACCGTCGGCGGCGCCGACGTGGACGGCCTGACCGACGAGGTCGCGGACACCGACATCGTGGACACCGAGGTCCTCGACACGGACGCCGTGGACACCGAGGTCCTCGACACGGACGCCGTGGACACCGGCGCTGTGGACACCGACCTGGTCGACGGCCTGGTCTAGTCACCCCAAGACCGTGTGCCCCCGCTGTTGGGGCGGGGCACACGGCCTCGGACGGCAATCAGGGACGGGCCCGCATTCACGGCGGCGCCAGTGGGACCGTGGGGGTCCACGGCGCGTACCGGCGGGTCCGGGGATCGGGAGGAGTCCCCGTCGTCCGAGGTGCCTCCAGCGGCCCTGGAGGGGGATCGGAGGTCTGCGGCCTGGGCGGGTAACGCAGGTTCCTCCTCCGGGGCCGTGCCCCGTCATGGCACCCCGAAAGCCGGGGTGCCATGACCCGTTTCTCGAAATACGGACCATTCCCGCTTTCTTTTGCGGTGCCTTATTTCTGGGGTCGGGAGGGCTATGCGCGGAAAAGCGGGAACCAGGTAAGAACGAGAACTAGGTAAGGCCGCCGATTCCGACGTACTTGGTGTCCAGGAACTCGTCGATACCGACCCGGCCGCCCTCCCGGCCGAGGCCGGAGTGCTTGACCCCGCCGAACGGCGCCGCGGGGTTGGAGACCACGCCCTGATTGAGCCCGACCATGCCGGTCTCCAGGGCCTCACTGACTCGCATCGCCCGGTTGAGATCCTGGGTGTACAGGTAGCTGACCAGCCCGAACTCGGTGTCGTTGGCGGCCTCGACCGCTTCCTCCTCCGTCTCGAAGGACAGCACCGGCGCCACCGGGCCGAAGATCTCGGTGTTGGACAGCTCGGCGGCGAACGGCACGTCGGCGAGCACCGTCGGCTGGTAGAAGTGCCCCGGTCCGTCACCCGGGCCGCCGCCCACGAGCACGCGCGCGCCCCGCTCCACGGCGTCGTCCACCAGGTCCTGCACCTTCTGCCGGGCCTTGTCGTCGATCAACGGGCCCACGTCCGCGTTGTCGTCCAGCCCCCGGCCGAGGCGGAGCGCACCCATGCGCTCGCTGAGGCGCCGGGAGAACTCCTCGGCGATCCCGGTCTGCGCGTAGATGCGGTTGGCCGCCGTGCACGCCTCACCGATGTTGCGCATCTTGGCGAGCATCGCCCCGTCTACAGCCGCGTCCAGGTCTGCGTCGTCGAACACCAGGAACGGCGCGTTGCCGCCCAGCTCCATGGAGGTGCGCAGCACCTGGCTGGCGCTCTGCTCCAGCAGTTTCCTGCCCACGGCTGTGGACCCGGTGAAGGACAGCTTGCGGATCCGGCCGTCGGTGAGGAGGGGCTCGGTGACCCCGCTGGCGTCGGTGGTGGGCAGGACGCTCAGCACGCCCTCGGGTAGGCCCGCCTCGGCGAGGATGTCCGCCAGCGCCAGCGCGCAGAGGGGTGTCTGCTGGGCGGGCTTGAGGATCATCGTGCACCCGGCGGCGATGGCGGGGCCGATCTTGCGGGTCCCCATCGCCATTGGGAAGTTCCAGGGGGTGATGAGCATGCAGGGGCCGACCGGCTGGTGCATCACGAGGAACCGTGACTTGCCGTCGGGCGAGGTGGAGAACCCGCCGTCGATCCGCACGGCCTCCTCGGCGAACCAGCGGAAGAACTCGGCGGCGTAGGCGATCTCGCCGCGGGCCTCGGTGACGGGTTTGCCCATCTCGAGGGTCATCAGCACCGCCAGGTCATCCTGGCGCTCCATGAGCAGCTGGTGGCTCCGGTAGAGGATCTCGCTGCGCTGGCGGGGCGGGACCTTGGCCCAGCTCGGCTGGGTGCGTGCCGCCACGTCCAGGGCGCCCAGGGCGTCCTCCTTGCCGGCGTTGGCGACCTCGCACAGCACCTTGCGGGTGGAGGGGTCCTCGACACCGAAGGTGGCGCCGGAGGAAGCGTCCCGCCATTTCCCACCCAGGAAGACCCTCTTGTCCACCTGTGCGACGACCCGTGCTTCCTGATCCGACATGTTCTCTCCTCCGTCGACGGGCCGACCCGGTACGGGTGGCCTTGTGGTCAGAACTGCCCGACGTGTGCCCGCTGGACACCGCCGCGCCCCGGATGTTTCCATAGCAGCGTCGATTGTCAACAATCCTACGGAACTCGATACAAGGAATTGAGGCCATCGCATGGCGGAGCTCTCCCCGGCCCTCAAGCAGGCGACCCCGGTCCTCGCCGCACGAGGCGAGGGTGTCTACATCTACGACGAGGACGATCGCCGCTACCTGGACTTCACCGCGGGGATCGGTGTCACCAGCACGGGGCACTGCCACCCCAAGGTGGTGGCCGCCGCCCAGGAGCAGGCCGCGACGCTGATCCACGGCCAGTACACCACCGTGATGCACCGGCCCCTCCTGCGACTCACCGAGCGACTCGGCGAGGTGCTCCCCGAGGGAGTCGACCGCCTGTTCTACGTGAACTCCGGCAGTGAGGCGGTGGAGTCCGCCCTGCGCTTGGCCCGCCAGGCCACCGGACGACAGAACGCCGTGGTCTTCCAGGGCTCCTTCCACGGCCGCACCATGGGGGCCGCATCCCTGACCACCTCGGGAGTGAAGATCCGCGCGGGCATCGGCCCGCTCGTTCCGGGAGTCGTGGTCTCGCCCTTCCCGTACGCCTACCGGCTGGGTATGTCCGAGGCAGACGCCGTGGCCTACGCCCTCCGCGAGCTCGACTACCAGTTCGCCACCGTGACCTCCCCGAAGGACACCGCCGCGGTGTTCATCGAACCGGTCCTCGGCGAGGGCGGCTACGTGCCGGTGCCCGACGCCTTCCTCCAAGGCCTGCGCGAGCGGGCTGACGAGCACGGGTTCCTGCTGGTCATGGACGAGGTGCAGACCGGCTTCGGTCGGACCGGCACCTTCTGGGGGCACGAGCACTCGGGTGTGCGTCCCGACATCGTCATCACCGCCAAGGGCCTGGCCAGCGGTTTCCCGCTCTCCGCCATCGCCGCGCCCGCGTCGATCATGGACAAGGCCTGGCCGGGTTCCCAGGGCGGCACCTACGGCGGCAACGCGGTGTCCACCGCCGCCGCCCTGGCCACACTGGACGTGATCCAGGAGGAAGGCCTCGTGGAGAACTCCGCCCGCCAGGGAGAGCGGCTCCACCAAGGCCTCGCCAAGATCGCGGAGGCCCACCCGGCCATCGGTGACGTGCGAGGCCGGGGCC
Source organism: Nocardiopsis nanhaiensis (assembly GCF_054778635.1). Taxonomy (NCBI): domain Bacteria; kingdom Bacillati; phylum Actinomycetota; class Actinomycetes; order Streptosporangiales; family Nocardiopsidaceae; genus Nocardiopsis; species Nocardiopsis nanhaiensis. Next base: position 25,016 of record NZ_BAAGZJ010000059.1, on the reverse strand, counting down.
TGATGCAGGCCAACGAGTTCGTGAAGTCCGATGGAACCCCCGACGGTGCCGCCGCACAGAGGGCCCAGCAGGCCGCCGCCCAGAACGGTCTCCTGCTCCTGACCTGCGGTCCCGCCGGAAACGTCGTGCGCTTCATCCCGGCGCTCGTCGTCAACGCCGACCAGGTCGACACCGCCCTGGAGCTGTGGGCGGCCTCCGTGGAGGAAACCTCCTGACCAGCCCGGACGCCGCCGGACGCCGCCGGACCCCCGGCGGCGTCCGCATGGCCCGTGTCACACCGAAAATGGGCGCGAAGGCACTCCGGCACCGTGATAGAGTCGGAGACGTCGCAAGGGAGAGCCCAAGGGTTCACCCGGGCGACACACAACTGAAGACCTGCACTCGTAGCTCAATGGATAGAGCATCTGACTACGGATCAGAAGGTTGGGGGTTCGAGTCCTCCCGAGTGCGCCACCTTGAGACAGTGGAGGAGAGACCCGGCACTTGCTTTGGCAAGCCGGGTCTCTTCTTGTGTTGCCCCAAACCCAGCCCGGCACTTGCTTTGGCAAGCCGGGTCTCTTCTTGTGTTGCCCCAAACCCAGCCCGGTAGCCGCCGGGGAACCCAAGGGAAGAAGGCGGCACCCGGGGCGGATCCCGGATGCCGCTTCAGTGGCGGACAGTCGCCCGCGCTCAGCTTTCGGTGCGCTCCCCGGCGGGCTCGCCCGCGGACCCCTTCCGGCGGCGGGCCAGGTAGACGGCCGCGCCGCCGCCAGCGGCAATCGCGGCACCGGCGGCCACTAGGCCGACGACCGAAGAACCGGTCACGGCCAGGTCGTCCGACTCGGTGCCGGATTCGCCTGTGGAGTCCTTGCCGTCCGGGGCAGCTCCGCCCTCGGAGCCCTCGTCCCGGCCCTCGCCGTTGTCGCTGCCCTGGCCACCGGACCCGTTGTCGTCGCCTTCGCCCTGGTCCTCCTCGTCCTTGCCGCCCTCGTCCTTGTCCCCGGAGCCGTCCTCGTCGTCTTCGGGAACCCCGGGTTCGATGTCCGCGCCGACCCAGCCCTGGCCGACCTCGTAGGTGACGCTGAACCCCTCGTCGGGGAAGTCCACGACCAGGTCCAGGCTGTGGGTGGCACCCCAGTAGTCCTGGCCCTCGTAGGAACTCTCCCAGAGCTCCTCGTCCGTGACGAGGGAGAACCCTGCGCCGACCTCGTTCACCCCGACGGACTCGGATCCCTCTGTGTGGGTGAACACCTCTTCGCCCGCCCAGTTCTGGGTGACCTCGATCTGTTCGTCGAAGAAGGAGGCCTCGAGGACCAGTTCGTCGGATGCGTCCTCCGGGGTTTCCAGGCCCGGCTGCGAGACCCCGTCCTCGGCCGCATCGCGCATGGCCTCGACGTTGGCCTCGGTGAGCTCGATCCGGAGCTCTTCGAAGGACACGGCTGCGAGGAGCTCGTCCTCCACCACGTCGGCATGGATGTGGGTCCTGGACTCGGCGAAGATCTCTCCGTTGAAGGCATCCAGGTACTTATTGGTGCCGTGGACGTCTCCGCCCTGGGAGTAATGCGCGCTGAGGGACCCCTCTTCGGCGACGTTGGCCGCTACGTACCCGACCTCTCCGGTGTCCGCTTGGGCGGGCAGCGCGGCGGCCACACTGAGGGCGCCGAAGGCTGCGAAGGCGATCCCGCCGCGGAGCACTCGACGGGCACGGCTCTGGGAACAGTTGATCAAGAGAATCCTTGTTCGGATCGGATCCGGACGCGTCCTGAGGAGCGGCCGGAAGGGGGATGTGACGCACGGGCCTCCGACGGGCCGGGGTGCTGGGTAGCGGTAGGCGTGGGGTGGCCCGCCTGCCTCTACCGGTTGTCGACCGTAGTTCCAAGAGATATCGGGCGAAGGTAACCGCGGTGAAGAACCGATAACCCGCACCCTGTGCCTATCCGCCCCGCGCCGCAGCCTTCCGGTGCCGGGTTCGGTAGCGTGAGCGGTCCCCGGGTGTGGGATCGCTCCCGGCCGACTCGGGCGTCGCCCCACGCCACCGCCCCCTCCGGAGACCCCCATGCCCACCTCTTCCGCGCCGGCACGCAACTGGGCCGGGAACCTCACCTTCGCCAGCCCTCGGATCCACCGGCCCAGCAGCCACGACGAACTCTCCGCTCTGGTCCGGGACAGCCCGCGTATCCGGGCCCTGGGCAGCGGGCACTCCTTCAACGGGGTCGCGGACTCCGGGCACGACCTGGTCCGGCTGGACGCCCTCCCGCGGGAGATTGAGGTCGACGCTGACCAGTCCACCGTGACGGTCACCGCCGGGACCCGGTACACGGAGCTCGCCGCGGAACTGCACCGGCGGGGCTTCGCCCTCGGCAACCTGGCCTCGCTGCCGCACATCTCGGTGGCCGGTTCCTGCGCCACCGGAACCCACGGCTCCGGGGACGGGCAGAGGTGCCTGTCCGCCGCCGTGCGCGGGCTGGAGCTGATCGGTCCGGACGGCAAGGCCGTGTGGCTGAGCCGCGAGAGCGACCCGGAGACCTTTCCGGGGACCGTGGTTGCGCTCGGGGCCCTGGGTATCGTCTCCCGGCTCACCCTGGACATCGAGCCGACCTTCGAGATGTCCCAGCGGGTCCGGCTGAACGTGCCTCTGGACGAGGTGGCCGCCGCCTTCGACGGGGTGTTCGGCTCCGCCTACAGCGTCAGCCTGTTCACCGACTGGGCCGGGGACACGGGCCGGGTGTGGCTCAAGCGCCGCGTGGGACAGCCCGAGGGCCCCTGGGGCGGGGGCAGCCCCGCGAGCGGCCCGGAGCACCCGGTACCCGGGATGCCGCCCGAGCCCGCCACCGGGCAACTGGGCGTGGGCGCCCCGTGGTTCGAACGCCTGCCGCACTTCCGCCCCGAACTGCCGCCGAGCGCGGGCGAGGAGCTGCAGTCGGAGCTCTACCTGCCGCGCGAGGCGGCCCCGGAGGCCTTCGCGGCGCTGCGCGGCATCGGTTCCCTGGTTGCCCCCGTGCTGTACATCGCCGAAGTGCGCACGGTGCGCGCCGACGACCTGTGGCTGAGCCCCGCTCACGGACGGGACTCGGTGACCTTCCACTTCACCTGGCACCGGAAACCGGACGCGGTGGCTCCCGTGCTCAAGGCGGTGGAGGAACGGCTCGCTCCGCTGGGAGCCCGTCCGCACTGGGGCAAGCTCACCACGCTGGAGCCGCGGAGCGTGATCGGTGGCTACGAACGAGCGGCCGACTTCGCCGGTCTCCTGGAGCGCTTCGACCCGGCCGGGAAGTTCCGCAACGCCTTCACCGACGACTACTTCCCACGGGGCTGACCGCTTCAGGGTTGGTTGCCTCCCCGGTCAGTCGAGCGGGCCCTCGAAGCGCAGGTGTTCGTCGTGGTGGCCGATCTCGACGGCCAGGTGTTCGGCGCTCTCGGGGACGGCGCACCACATGGGGAACTCGAAGACCCCTTCGTGTTCCTCACCGAGGCGTTCGTCCGTGTCCGCCGCCGAGGTCTCGCCGTCCACCTCGCAGGTGACGTCCAGGTTCACGAAGCCGAACATCCGTCCCAGCCGCGGCACGGTGACGGTGAGTTCGAAGTCCGCGCGGCCGGGTTCGGTCAAGGTGACCTCATGGACGAGGTAGTGCACGTGGGCGTTGTTTCCCCACTGGAATTCGGACTCGTAGGCGCCCTTCGGGTGGGAGACGGTGATGGCGCTGTCGAAGCCGGCGGTGTTGGTGCCCGAGCACCCGGTGAGGGACAGCGCAAGCGCCAACGGAACCACGGCGTATACGGGGGACGTGCGCATGTGCCCGATGCTATGGCCCGGTGTGCGCCGGTCCGCCCCCGCCTACCCCCACGGGCACTCGTCCGTTCAGGAGGGATGCGGGGGCACCGGTGGGCCGCCGGGGTCTCACTCCCAGGCGAGGCGGCGGGCCGTGGACACCTCCACCGGGGAGCTGCCGAAGTGCGCGGACAGGAGTACGCGGCCCTCGTCGGTGTGGGTGTGGACCACCCGTCCCCGGCTGATCCACAGGTTCCACGCAGCCTCGAAGGCGTCGGCCCCCTTCCGGTTGCGGGCCAGCACCGCGGGCACCGCGTGGTAGACGGCGCTCGGTGGTCCTTGCTCCGCGGGAACGTAGCGGGGCGCCAGGTAGCGAGGGCTGCCCAGCAGCGGTCCGAGGACGTCGTCAAGCGCCTCGGCGAACAGCTCTGAAGCGTCCGGGGCGGCGAGCGTGAACCGGTATACGCCGTCGGTGTCCACGTGGATCCGCACCCGATCCGCGCCCGCCCGGGAGCGGCCCGCGTTCTGCAGGGCGTCGGCCACGGCACAGGCGTAGCGGGCCGTCTCCACCGGCAGAGCAGCTTCCCGGCGGAACTCCGCGCACTCCCTCCGGCGCCGAAGCCACGACCACACCGCGCCTGCCCCGAAGCCGAGGGCCGGGGCCAGCAGCCAGGGCGCGACCAGCGCCGTGACCAGGCACACTGCCGTCGCGAGTGCCAGAAACACCGCTACCGCGGGCGGGCCCGCTCCGCCCGGAACCTCGACCCCGTCCGGCCCGGTCAGTACCCGGGGCGGGAACGGCGGCTGGAGGTCCACACCCGCCGTCTTCACGCCCGCCGACGCTTCGGCGCCCACCGCGCCCGTGACCCCGGCGTCCGTGCCCACAGCGGCGTCCCGGACCCCGCGTACCCGGAGGGTGGTCAGCAACCGGTCCTGGTAACCCTCGCCGAGCCGCCACCGGTTCCGGGTTCCCTCCCGGTCGGCGGCACGCTCCAGCATGCGCGCGTTCACCGCCTTCGGCTCGGCGGGCGGCTCGTACGGGGACAGCTCGGGGTCCACGTGCGCGACCCCGCTCATCACCTCGCCGTCGGCGCTCACCCCGAGGTAGCCCTCGTGCTTGCGCACGAACCTGCCCCAGTCGGCCGCCCCGCGCGGGTGTTCGTGGCTGACGCACACCACCGTCCAGGTGTGCGCGGTCTTCTCCGGCCAGTCCGGGTCCAGCCGCAGTGCCCGGCCCCGGCTCTGCACCACGGACGTGGGGGTGGTGGCGGTGGTCAGGTCCACCACGGTGTTCACCCCGCGCGCGTCCCACCCCTCACCGAGGAGCGCGCGCGTGCCCACCAGCACCTGGGAGCAGCCGGACTCCAGGAACCGCGTCACCACACCCACCCAGGTGCGTGAGGTCCAGGCGCCCTCCACCACGTGCAGGCCTTCGGTCTCGCGGACGGACAGATCCACCCCGGGCAGTTCCTCGCGGGCGAAGTCCAGGAACGCGGCGCTGGTAGCCGGTCCGGTTGCAACGGTGCGCCCGGTGACCAGTACCGGGTCCAGTGCCGCGGTGCGCGGGTCGGCGGCGAGCTGGCCCACCTGGAGCCAGGCCGAACCCGCATCATCTGCGAGCACACCCCGGAGTGCGGCGGGTGCGCGGGCGGAGGCGCGTTCGTGGTCGCACAGGACGAGGGCGCGCAGCCGGGGTCCCACCGCGTCCTTCTCGGCGGCGAGGATCTCCACGGTGGCCAGTGACTTCGCGGCGCTGCGGGCGAGGACCCGGTCCACGGGGGAGGCGCCCCGGCGGATGCCGTTCCGGGTGAGGTGGTAGCCCACGGACGGCAACGCTGCACGGATCCGCTGGCGGGCCTCGTCGTCCCGCTCGGAGTCGGGGTCGAGGCAGTGCTTGGCGTAGTCGCCGATCAGCGCCGTCCAGTCCTCGGCCTGGGGAGGGTGCCGGTGCCGTTCGTGGAGGCGGGCGCCGTCGGGCGGCGCGATGAGTCCCTGGTGGTGCAGGCGCAGCACGGCGTCGGTGAGTTCGGGGTCGCGGGCGGCGAGCGTGGTCCATCCGATCCGGCCGCCCTCCCGTGTGTCCCTGGAGACGAAACGGGCGTCCAGCCAGGGGAGGAAGTCGGTGGTGGCGAACCCGGGGGCGAGCAGGTCCGTGCACATCGCCTCGAACCGCGCCCCCTGCCCGGCCAGGTACTCGTGCTCGGTCAGGGTGGGTTCGGTGACGAAGGCGAGTTCGGCGAACGGTGCCAGGTACCCGTCCCTGACCAGCGCGGGGATGGACGCCCCGGTGACGGGAGGGCCGAAGAGCCGGTCGACCAGCTTCTTCTCCGCGGCCGTGAGGCTCCCGGCGGGGGTACCGGTCAGCCCGATCACGTGGGCGTCGGGGAGTTCGTCGAGGATCTCGGCGAGCAGGCGCCCCCACACCTGGAGGAGGTGGTGGCACTCGTCGAGGAGGAGGGTCAGCGGCCCCGCTGCGTGCAGCGCGTCCACCAGGGCCCGTCCGTTGGGGTGCAGCCGATCCCGGACGGGGGTGGCCGAACGCCCCTCCTCGTCCGTTTCGGCGTCCGGGTCGAAGACGGCGAGGGACTGGTAGGTGAGGACGTTGACGGCGTGGCCGAGGTCGCGGTCGCTCCCGGCGGTGCAGTCAGCGGGCCGGTCGAAGGCTTCCCAGTGCCGGACCCACTGGCCTTGGATGGCGGTGTTGGGTGCCAGAACCACGGTGCGGCGGCCCAGCAATCCGACGAGGGTCTTACCGGAACCGGGCGGCAGCACGATCCACGTCCGCCGCCCGCCGTCGCGCCAGCGTTCGTCCACTGCGGTGAGCGCCTCGCGCTGGTAGGGGCGGAGCTCGCCCGGCCAGGCTGCGGTGGCCAGCGGTGGTGCCGTCTCGGACATCCACCCAGCTTAGGTCGGACCGTCCCGAACCCGGGCGGCGGAGGGCGGCCCCGCCCCTTTCGGGGCAGCTGGCCGGCCCCGGACCCCATGTCCGACGTCCGGGACCGCCCCTCCCTCACTCCGAACGCAGCCCTTCCGGGCGCATCGTCCGCAGCAGTGCGGGCACGGCGAGCAGGGTTGCGAGGAACACCGCGCCGGTGCCAGAACCCGCGATGAGCAGGACGGCGGTCAGGTCGAAACCCACCGGCAGCCCGGTCAGCCCCATGAGCGCGGCTCCCAGGGCCGTTCCAACGGCGGTCGCCACGGCGATACCCAACAGCACGGGCAGCGCCGTCTGCCACAGCACCGAGGCCACCAGGGTGCGCCGCCGGGTACCGAAAGCGGTGAGGACCGCGTGCACCCGTTTGCGTTCACGGACCTGCTCGATGGTGCCCACCAGCATCCCGGCCGCGACCAGCACGACGGCGGCGACCGCACCGGCGAGCAGCATGTCGCGGATTCCGTCCAGGGGCGAGGCGGTTCCGGGACTGTCGTAGAAGACGACCCGGGCCAGCGGATCCATAGCGGTCGCGGTCGCCCGGACCTCTTCCTGCATCTCCGGGGCCGTGTGGTCGACACGGAGCCAGATACCGGTGCTGGTGTCCCCTCCGGAGAGCTCACCGCCGGAGACCTCGGCCCCGGAGGCGGCCGCCGCCTGCGGGGTGGCGAGGACGACCTCCGCGTCCGTGCTGTCGGCCGACACGGTGACCTCGTCGACCGGGGTGAACTCCGGTACTTGCCAGAGCGCGGTGTCGTCCTCCGGGTCGCTGGCTGAGACAGTGTCGCCCGGGGCCAGCTGCTCGGACGCGGAGAACGCGTCACCCGGTGAACACCCGGGCAGGTCGGCCATGCGCATCAGCGTGGAGCAGTCCGCGACCCGCAGGGCCGCGTGCCCGTCCGCGCCGAAGCTCCCTCCGCTCCCGGTGAAGGCGAGCGCCGCCTCGACCCCCGGAGTGTCCTCGAAGCGCGCGCCCGGATCGTCGGCGTCCCGCAACGGAAGATCCGCTGTCAGGTTGAATTTTCCGCCGCCGAACTCCGCGTCCTCGTACGCCTGTGCCGCGAGGACTTCGGCGGGGATTTCCATGTCGGCCTCGGCGCTGGCGAACAGGCCCTGGAGCGCGATAGCGCCCGCCACGGTGACGACGATCCCGCTCACCGCGCGTACCGGGCCACCGCCCCCGGTACCCAAGCGCCGCAGCGCGAGCTGGAGCGAGAGCGGGCCTCCGGACGCCCGGTCGAAGAGCCGGTCCAGGAGCCAGGGCAGGACGGCGGTCGTGCCCAGGAGGACCGCCAGGACACCGAAGGCGACCACGGGGGCCCACATCACCCCGTGGAGGCTTCCGTCGAGCCCGTAGACGAGCATGGCGGCCCCGAGAGCCAGCAGGACCAGGCGCCACCACAGCCGTTGCCGGGGGCGCTCGGCCCGGCGCACCACCCCGAACGGTTCGACGACCACGTTGCGCAGCGCCGCTTGGGCGACCCACAACGACAGCACCGGCACGACGAGGAATACCAGTGCCGCCAGCACGGGCCGCGGCACCACGTCGGTGGCGAACACACCCGAGGCGATCGGCACGACCTCCGCTATCGGGCGTCCCAACAGGAAGAACACGACGCCGAGCGCCAGTCCGGCCAGCGTTCCGACCAGGGTCTCCCCGGAGGCGATCCGCCGGGTCGCCGCGCGGTCCGCGCCCATCAACCGCAGCGCGGCCAACCGCCGGTCGCGCTGATCTCCGCCGAAGCGCACCGCCGCCGCGAGGAACACCAGGGCCGGGGTGAGCATCACGACCGTCCCGACCACGCCCAGCAACAGGATGACGGGTTCGTCCTGGCCGGAATCCGGCTCGCCGCCGTAGTGGGTCAGGCGGGTGCCCCGCTCCTCATCCAGGTCATCGCTGCCGGTGAAGTGGGCCAGCTCCTGCGGTCCGCCCAGCCCTTCGGGCCCGATCTCCCCGACCACCTCGGCGTCGAACCGGCGCTCGAGGACCTCGTGTTCCGGGTCCTCCAGGAGGTCGGCCAGGGCGGGGGAGACGACCATCTCGCCGTCGCCGGGCAGGGTCTCGACACCGGGAGGCAGCGGCGCGTCCGGCCCTTCCGAACGGACCACCCGCCCGGTGATGTCTTCGTCGAGGTACCAGTCGTCGGCCACCGCGGACAGCAGGGTGCCGTCGGCGGCGGGCGGTTGGGGGTGTTCGGCGACCTCGTAGTCGAGGCGGTCGGCGGCCCGCTCCGCGCGGTTGTCCAGGATGGTCGGCAGCGACGCGCCCAGGAGCAGCATCGCCGCGGCCAGGCCCACGCCCACCGCGGTGAGCAGGGTGCGCAGCACGCTCTCCCGTCCGCCCGTCATGGACAGGCGGAGCCCGATCCGGAGATCGTTCAGTGCGGAGGGCCGGGGTTCCCGGTGCGGCCTCTCGGAATGCTCGCCGCGGCTCACCGGGTCCCTCCCAGGTCACGGGTCCGGCCGTCGCGCACGATCACCTCGCGGTCGGCGTAGGCGGCGACCCGTGGCTCGTGCGTCACCAGCACCACGGCCGCCCCGCTCTCCCGGGCGGCGTCGGTGAGGAGGCGGATGACGCGCTCACCGTTCAGCGAGTCCAGCGAACCGGTGGGTTCGTCGGCGAACACCACGCGCGGCCGGGTGATGAGGGCGCGCGCCACGCCCACCCGTTGGCCCTGGCCACCCGAACACTCACCGGGGCGTTTGGCCGCCACGTCACCCACGTCCAGCCGGTCCAGCCAGCGGGTCGCGGAGCGTTCGGCACGGCGCCGGGACACCCCGCCCAACCTCAGGGGCAGGGCGACGTTCTCCACGCAGGAGAGTTCGGGGACGAGCTGGCCGAACTGGAACAGGAAGCCGAACTCGCCGCGGCGCAGGGTGCTGAGCAGGGTGTCCGGGGCACCGACGAGGTCGATGCCGTCGTAGTCGATCTCGCCGCCGTCCGGGCGGACCACGCCGGCCAAGCAGTGCATGAGGGTGGACTTTCCGGATCCGGAGGGGCCCATGACGGCCACGACCTCGCCCTCGTGCAGGGACAGTGAGGCGTCTTGGAGGGCCTGCGTGAGGCCGAACGACTTGCTCAGTCCCGAGGCGGTGATGAGTGCTGCACCGGTGTTCCCGGGCACGGCGTGCCCGGGCGTGCCCGAGAGCAGGGGGTCGGAGGTCATCGGCGGACCACCTCCCCGGCGAGGTCGTTGAGCCGGGCCGCGGTCAGCTCCAGCCACCGGAGGTCGGCCTCCATGTGGAACAGGGCGTGGTCGCAGATGAGCTGTTCGGCGAGGTCCCCGTCGGCCTTGCGGCGGGTGAGGACACGCATCTGCTTCAGGTGTTCGGCCCGCTGGATGTCGAGGACGTCGTCGGCGGACCGGTCGGTGAGCAGCGCGAGCACCACCTTGGTGTACAGGGTGCTCTGGAGGTAGGGCTCGGGGTTCTCCGGTTGGGCCAGCCACCGGGCGACGTCGGTGATCCCGGCGTCGGTCACGGCGTAGCGCTTGCGTTCGGGGCCCGCCCCGGGTTCCACCGACTCCACCTCGACCAGTCCGTACTTCAGGAGTCGGGAGAGGGTGGCGTACACCTGGCCGTAGGCGAGCGGTCGCTTGGTGGCGAAGCGCTCGTCGTAGGCCCGTTTGAGGTCGTATCCGTGTTGGGGCCGCGTTTCCAGTAGTCCGAGGAACGTCTGACCGAGTGACATGGGGCTCACTATACACACGGAGTATACCCCATGTGTATAGTTGGCCGGAGCCGGACAGCGCCAAGGGCCCTGGCGGGTGTGGCCAGGGCCCTTGGCGGAAACGGCGGGGCGGCAGCGGACGGTTTCAGCGAACAGGGCTCAGGCGGCCGGGACCACCGTGTGCCCGCGCACCGTGGCGACCAGGAACACCAGCGCGGCGGCCACCGCCGTAGCCAGCATCACCGCCGCCATGCTCCCGAGGGTGGCAGCACCGGTCATCCCGGCGGTCGCGGCCAGCGCCGAACCCACGCCGAACTGGAGTGTCCCCAGCAGGGCGGAGCTGGTCCCGGCGATCTCGGACGGCTGCCCGGACAGGGCCAGCGCCGTCGCGTTGGGCGAGATGAGCCCGGTGAAGACCATCATCACGAACAGCGCGGCCGTGACGGTCACCAGGTTGGCCCAGTCGGTGGCGGCGAGAGCGGCCAGGACCAGCACAGAGACGATCGCGCCCAAGAGACCCAGACCAAGGCGGCGGCGCAGCTCCATCCGCCGGATCAGCGCCACGTTGACCTGGTTGCCGAGGATCATGCCGAGCGTGGTCACGCCGAAGATCAGGCTGAACTGCTGGGCGCTGGCCCCGAGCTGGGCCTGCGACACGAACGAGAAGGCCGAGATGTACGTGAAGCTCATCCCGAAGCTCAGCGCGAGGACCATGGTCGGCGCGATGAACTTCGGGTCGCGCAGCAGAAGGGCGAAGGTGCGGACGAGGACGCGCGGGTCCTGCCGTTGCCGCTTCTCCACGGGCAGGCTCTCCGGCAGGGCGAAATGGACCAGGGCGAAGGCCGCCGCCCCGGCCAGCCCCAGCACCCCGAAGATCAGCTGCCACGGGCCGAACAGCAGCAGCTGACCGCCGAGGACCGGGCCGAGCATGGGGGCCAGGCCGGTCAGCAGCATGAGCCGCGAGAAGAAGGTCGCCGCCGTATCGCCGTGGAAGACGTCCCGGACCACCGCACGCGAGACCACCAGCCCGGCCGCCGCAGACAGGCCCTGGAGGAAGCGCAGGGCCATGAACGCTTCGGCCGAGTCCACGAACACGATCGCGAGGGTCGTCACGGTGAACACGGCGGTCCCCGCCAGCAGCGGTGCCCGGCGGCCCCAGCGGTCGCTGAGCGGGCCCACGACCAGCTGTCCGAGGGCCAGACCCGCCATGACCGCGGTCAGGGTCAGCTTGACCCGGGCTTCGGTGGCCCCGAGGTCCCCGGCGATCTCGGGGAGCGCCGGCAGGTAGAGGTCGGTGGCGAGCGGGCCGATGGCCGACAGGACACCGAGGACGAAGACGAGCAGGACGACGGAACGGCGCGGCGTCGCGCCGACGGCGTCCGCGTGGCTGTTCTGGCGCGCGTTCGGGCGCACGGCGGTAAGGCTCACGAGCTCTCCAGAGCATGGGAAGGTCGGGTACGACCTGGGGGCGGGTGTGCGGCGCCGTGAGCCACCTTCGGGTGGGGCACCTCATGTGTGTCCCAAGCGGGGACACTCCGCGTGCAACGGATGCCCCCCGAAGGGCAATCCCCGCTTGACCCGAGTTGGCCGGTGATCCGAACCACAGCCCGAAAGCCCCTGCCAGTGGGCGTTTCCGGGCTCCGTGAGGGCGCTCACCCAAGCCTAGGCGCGCACCGACCCGACGGTCCGGTAGGCGACTCTGTCACCTACCGGAGACCGCCGCCAGCCCATGGTCGGTGCGGCCGTTCGCCCCGCGGGCCCGGTGAGCTCCGCGGGCCCGTGCGCCCCGCAGTTCCGTTCGCTCTTCCGTCCCCGTGATTCCCGGGGTCAGCCCCGTGAGCCCCGGATGGTCGGGATGTTCAAGTGCGGCTGTCCGGCCGGTTCAGCGGGGCCGGATCCAGCGCTTGCTCCGCTCCCGATTCCCGCAAGGCGCGAAGGCGGGCGTCCTCCTCGGCACGGGCGGCGCGGCGGAGGCGGTGCCAGGACGTGGCCCAGCGGAGGCGTTCGCCCTCGTCGGTGCCGACGCAGGCGGTCACGAAGGCCATCAGGAACACGTATCCGGGCAGCTCTGTGCCCTCGAGGGCGCGCTGGAACTTGGCGGCGCTGACCACACCGCCGCACTTGTACTCCAGCTCCAGGTACGACCAGTCTCCGGCCCAGGCGAGGTAGCGGCGCATGGTCAGCAGGAACTCTGCGGGGGAGTCCGAGTTCATGGGGTCGGGACGCTGCTCCGGCTCCGGGCGTGCGGTCTCGGCCGGGCGCCCGGAATCAGTGGAGGGCCCAGCGGTGGTGGGGGACACCGCCTCGGGGGAGGGCACGGGCCCGGAGGGGACGCGGTCCAGCCCACAGTCCTTGAGGAGTGAGCGGTTGGGGCCGGTCGGTTCGAGGACGCCCGGGGCACTCACACGGTCTCCTTTTCGGCGGTCGAGAAGACGGCCAGTGTCATGAGAAAAGTGGTCCGGCACCTCTGCGGGGAGGGTGCGGAAGAGGGGGTTCGAAGAAGGCCGAACGTCGGGGGTCGGTGCGGGCGGGAACTCCCACGGATCGGTTAAGGCGAAATCTACCGGACGAAGTCGGTGCGGGGAAGCGCCTGGTGTCCAGGTTTGCGGGAGGCGTGCGTCTCTTTCCGACACGGTCCCTTCGTCACGTGCTGTCCCGTTCGGGATTTTTCCCAGAAAGCGGACCAAAGGTGATCTTGAGCCCCAGGAAAAACGTCGGCAATGCCGGAAACTTTCTTTTCCCTGTTCACTCGGGCACGGGTGGGGGAGTGATCTTTTGGCTGCGGGAAATGACCGGACCGAAAAGCGGAGTTGCGGGTGACCGTAACTAAGAGGGAGGGGCTTGTGGGGCCCACCAAAGGGCGGTGGCGTCGTCGCTGCCCTTGCCGCGCGGATACCGCTCGCGGGTCGGATCCGCGGCCTCCAGCGCACGGACACGCTCCAGCAGTGCCCCCGGCCCTCGGTCCCGGGCGAGGCCGAAGGCGCCTTCCCACGTCAGGTCCCCGAACACCTCCACCGAACGGGTCGCACCGTCGCTCATCGCCAGGAACGCGCCCATCGGCAGCACCCCGGTCAGTGCCTCCTCCGCCGCTCTCGGGTCCGCCCCCGCCGTCCAGAACCCGCCGGGCACATTGCGCCACTCCCGGATCGCGGTCCCCGGACCCGCCTTGGGGCGCAGTTCGTCCAGTCTGGTGTCGGCGATCAGTCGGACCTTGTCGTCCTCCTCCGCGAGCAGTACCGAATCGGACAGCACCAGGTACTCGAGCATGTTGCCGCCGATCCGGACCGCCACCACGGTCGTCGAGGGCGTTTCCTGGTTCCGGAGGTCGCACGTCCCCTCGTGCGCGGCGGACACGAACGTGATCGCCTCCGCCAGCGCCTCCCGGAGGGGCGCCCCGGAGTCCGCACCGGCCAGTAGAAGGGAGCCGAGCCGCCGCGTGAACCAGGCCACCCCGTGTGTGCAGCCGTTGTCCACGTCGCTGGGGGCGCTGGCGCCGTCGAGCAGGACCGCGGCGGTGTCGGTGACCGCGGCGAAGTCCTCGTTCGGGTGGCCGGCGCGTCCGGGTTCGGTGGCGAGGAGAAAGGGCACGGACACCCTCTTACCCGCCCAGGGCCCGGAAACACGGAAGGGCCCCGCGTTCTCGAACCGCTCCTGGACTGCTCCTCGGGACGGTTCGTGCGGGGCCCGGGGGCACGAGCCTGCGACTCAGCGCACGACCACGGTGGCGTGCACGTCCAGGTGGCCGTGCTCCCACAACCAGTCCATGGCGGCCAGGCTCACCCGGGCACAGCCCTTGGAGGCGGGCTGGGCCGGGACGCTCGGGTACCCGTGCACGGCGATGCCGCCGTTGAAGTACTTGGGCTTGTACAGCGCCCCGTAGGGACCCGGGTCCCAGTCGTCGACCTCGCGGAAGACCTCATAGGTGCCCGTCGGCGTGGCGGCGATCCGCTCGGAGCCGTCGGAGCCCTCGTAGGGCTCGCCGGAACCGGTAGAGGTGTGGATGACGCTCTCCACCTCGCCATCGGTGACGACCAGCAGCAGCTGCCGCTCCAGGTCGATCTCCACCGCCGAACCGGACTCCGTGGTGGCGGACGGGACCGTCCCCTCCTCGAGCGCGGCCCTGGTGTCGGGGCCGACCACACCGTCCCGGTCGATCCCGGCGGCCTTCTGCAGCGCCAGCACGGCGTGCTCGGTGTGCAGGCCGAACTCGCCGTCCGTGCCGTCGATCCAGTAGCCGAGTTCGGCGAGCTGTTCTTGTAGCGCGGTCACCTGGGCGCCGGAGTCACCGGAGCGAAGGTCCTCGGTCACCGCCGGGGCGCTGGGTGCAGCGGCCGCATGGGCTGAAACGGGGGCCGCGGCGGTCGCGAACGCGGCCGAAACGGGCGCGGTCGCCGTGGGCGCGGCCTGCGCGGGAGCGGCCAGCAGGGCCGCACCAACGGTCAGGGCGCAGGTCGCACCGAAGGTGAGGGTGGTCGTGCGGAGGGGGTGCATGGCGCGGAGCGATCGAGGGGAAACCATAGGCTCCATTTACCCACAAGCTCGGCAGTGCACCGGATCCGGGTCGGTGCGGAATCCCGCGGCCGTCTCGTTGGAGCCCAAGGCTCGGTGGCGCGTCACGGTGGTCATCGGCGACTCAGTCCGTCCGCTCCGGTGCGCGGTCGCGCAGGGAGCACGCCACCTGGGCCAGCGCGCGGCAGCGGGCGAATTCCACGGGCGTGAACGGAACGCCCACGCGGTAGACGGTCAGGGCGCCGTCGGGCGAGGGCAGGGTCATGGCGGTGCCGGAGAGCTCCTCGCGGGGGATGTGACCGTCCGAGGAATCGACGTGGCGGACGTCCTGGGCGGCGGCCAGGGCGAGGAGGCAGCGCTCCAGGTCTGCCGTGCCGGAGATCAGTGCGTCCACCATGGTGAGGGTTCGGCTGGTGGTGTCACTGAGCTCGTGGACGTCGGCGGTCCGGACCACGGCGTCGCGCCCTCCGGCGTCCCGCACTGCCCGGTGGAGGTCGGTCTCGCCGACGATGGCTGGTGCGCTCACGAAGAACTCGTCGACGGCGTCGGGGCCGTCGGGGTGGACCTGCATCAGGCGGATATCGACCCCGAGCGCTGCGAACCGGCCGGTCAGGGCGGCGAGCCCGCCGGGCACGTCGGCGACGGTGACCCGCACACTCCAGAGCCGGTCCTCGACGGGGGAGGCGGAGCGCGGGTGTTCGGGCGCCGTCGCCCGGCTGGTGTCCTGTCGGCGTGTCCGGCGGTGCCGGTGCCAGCGGTGCAGCGCGGAGAACGCGAGGAGAAGGACCCCCAACGCGATCAGGGTCCGCATACCGCTGTCGCTGTGTCCCAAGGAGACCACCACCAGGTGCGCCGCGCCCGCGGCGAACAGGAGTGTCCCCATCTCCAGCACCTCTCGGCCGAAGAATCCGTGGCGGTCGTCGGTTCCATGGCTGCTACTGGAAACGTCCATGCCTTCGACGGTGCCAATCCGACGTTGCGCCCGATCGTTGTTCTGTGTCGAGGCTGTAACGACGGAGAGTGATACCCCTCACGAATTTGCGCACTCTTTGTGCTTGGTATTGAACACAAGGTAGTTGGCATTCGTATGCAGGGGTGTCCGCGGAGATCTCGCGGTCGGTGACATACGGGGGAACCAGTTGACGAGAACAGCGACGAGGCGGATCACGGCCGGCGCGGTGGCGGCGGCAGCGGCCGGGATCCTGGTGGCGACGCAGGGCGCGGCCGCGCACGCCGGAGAGGAGGTCCCCGAGCCGGACATGTTCACCAGCGAGTTCTGGGTCGAGGCCATGCCCGACGAGGTCGTCGACGACGAGGGAAACCCGGTCGTCGGCGAGGAGGGCACCTGGGGATCGTTCGCGTTCCGGCTCAACAGCGATGCGGACATCATCTGCTACGACATCGCGCTCACCGGTGTCACCCCGCCCTACGAGAGCCCCGCCAAGACCGCGACCCACATCCACGAGGCCGCCGACGGTGAGTTCGGCCCGCCGCGCCTGGCCTTCCCGGACCCCGTGGACGACGGTGACGGCGTCCTGCGCAGCTCCGGCTGTATGCAGGGGCCGTTCACCACCGGCCTCGAGGGCGACGACGGCAACGACACCGGCCTGGGCTTCACCGTGGCCGAGATCGAGGACGACCCGGAGAGCTACTACGCGGACACCCATACCGCCGACTTCCCGGCCGGTGCGGTCCGCGGCCAGCTCGTGGACCACGGCTACGGCGGCTACGACAAGGGCAAGGGCGGCATGGGATCCCTGCTGCCCGGCTCGTCCCGGTAGTAGGGCCTGGGTCGAGGCCGAGTAGACGGCGTCGCGGTGACTTCGGGGGGCGTGGTCGCCGCGACGCTCCCTGACTGCCCCCGAAATCGCCCAGCTGAGGAGAGGCCGCTCCGGAGAGGCTGCTCCCGAAACCCGCCCCTCAGAAGGACGACGTGATCACGGGCTCGCCGCTCTCGTCGGTGATCTCGAACCCCACGGCGTCCTCCCGGAGCAGGGCGCTGTTGAGGTTGCACACCATGGGCTCGCTGCCCACCCCTACGAACTCGCCCGCCGGGTGGGTACCACCGTCCTCGTCGTGGAGCGTGGCCCGGTAGGTGCCGCCCTCCGCGAAACCCGAACCGGTCAGCCGGATCTCCACACCCCACGTGTGCGGGATCAGCTCTGCGTCCGCGTCCACCTGACCGTCGTGCACGGTGGTGGCCACACTCTCCAGCGGGACCGGGTCCGGTGCGAAGGCGGCGTGACCGGCGGCCACCCCGGCGCCGATCCCGACGAGGAGGGTGGCGGCGCAGGCGGCCACGAGACGGCGGGTCCGGTGGGCGCGCTGACGGGGCGCGCGTTCGGTACGCACCGCCGCGAGAACCCTCTCGCCGAGCTCCGGCGGGGGAGCGGGCTGCTGGGCGACGCGGTCGGAGTCGGCCAACGGGAGGAGTTCGGCGGCGGGACCGATGAAGTCGAGTTCGGCGCGGCACTCGTCGCAGCCGTCGAGATGGGCGGCGACCGACGCCCGCTGTTCGCCGTCGAGCATGTCGAGTGCGTACGCGCCTAGGAGGTCGCGTACCCCTCGGTGGGAGTCCCTGCTCATTCGCGCACCCCCAACTCGTCCATGACCACGCGCAGGGCCTTGAGCCCGTAGAAGAGCCTGCTGCGCAACGTGCCGACCGGGATGCCCTGCTCGGTGGCGACCTCGGCGTAGGGACGGCCCCGCAGATAGGTTTCCACGAGGGCGGCCCGGTGCTCGGCCCCGATCCGTTGGAGCGCCTCCTCCACGAGCCAGGATTGCATCACCTGTTCGTCGAGACTCCGCCCGGTGGAGCGTTCCGGGAGTTGTCCGCCCCCGCCCGGCGGCATGGGCAGCGGTCGCTTGGCGGCGCGACGCATTTCGTCGACCAGGACGTTTCGGGCGATGGCGAACAGCCAGACCCTCAGGCTGGCCAGCTCTGGATCGAACCGGTCAGCGGCGCGCCATGCGCGGAGGAAGACCTCCTGCACCACGTCCTGGGCAGCGACCTCGTCGCCGAGCTGGCGTAGTGCGAACCGGTACAGCTCTGGCCCGTGTGCGTTGTAGGCGGCCTGGACACCGCCCTCGTCACGCAGGTCCGGTTCAGGGGTACCGTCTCCGCGCTGACGGCGCCGTCGAAGCACACGGCCCATCCGTCCCCCGTCCCTGGTCGCCGGTCGGTCCCACTGAAGTGTGTTGGAAGAGTGTCTACGTCACCGGAGCGCTCCGCGTTCACCGTTCGGGAAGAAAAACCACCGGGGATCAGCGCGGATTGATGACGTCGGTGACGTCGATGTCGATCCGGGCGACCCGCAGGCCGAGGCGGTCCTCGACGAAGGCGGACATGGTCCGTCGGGCCGCCGCCGTGGCTTCGGGGATGACGGTGCCCGCGAGCACCCGGGCGTTGGCGGCGATGACCAGGCCGTCGGGGGTCCGTTCGATGCGGCAGCGGCCGAGGACCAGGCCGTCCGCGGGGTCGACGCAGTAGCGCAGCATCGCGGACACGGCGGAATGGCGGATGCGGGTGTCTCCTGGGCCGCCCCCGGGCAGCTGGAGTGTCTCCTTGGAACGACCCTCGGAGCGCACCACCCGCATCACGTCGTCCAGGAGGCCGGGCGGCGCGGTGACCTCCGGCGCGTCGCGCAACGCCGCCAGCAGGGGCCGGAACTCGTCCGCGGCGGCACGGCAGTGCGGACAGGTGCGTTCGTGCCCGGTGGCAGTGCCCGCCCGGAGGTGTTCCAAGAGCATGTCGGCGGAGGTGCCGCAGGGCAGCTGGTCGTGGTCGTCGGACGGGTCTACCGCCATGACTCAAGCGCCTCCACGAGATAGGTACGTGCGCGGTGTATTCGGCCGCGTACGGCGGTCGGGGTCGTGTCGACGATCTCCGCTATCTCCTCATAGCTCAAGCCTTCCATCTCCCGCAGAACCCAGCAGATCCGTTGCGGGGGCGGCAATCCGGACAGGGCTTCCTTCAGGGCCTCGTTCAGATCGGTGGCCAGGGCCCGCTCGGCGGGTCCGGCCTCCCGTTCCCGGAGGCCGGTGTGGTCGTCCTCAGCGGGCTCCTCTGGCCTGCGGGCGCGCACGGAGTTCAGGGCGAGGCGGCCGACGATGCGGTGGAGCCAGGCCCGGAACGTGTGCGGGTCCCGCAGTTCGGGCAGTTTGCGCCAGGCCGTGATGAGGGCCTCCTGCGCGGCGTCCCTGGCCTCGGCGGCGTTGCCGAGGGTGCGGAGGGCGATGCGGTACACGGAGTCCTGGTGCAGGCGGACGAGGGACTCGAAGGCTCCGTCGTCGCCGTCCTGCGCCCGCTCCACGAGCACGCTCTCCGGAAGTTCGGTGTCCGTGTGCATCTACGCGGGTCCAGCTTTCCCGAAGCCGGGGCAACTACTTGTCGACAACAGTGAACTACATTCCGCAGCTCTTTTCTGGCTGGAACATGTGCCTCAGATCACATTGATTTTCGCGTGAGGCAACCGGCCCCTCTCGTGTCTTCCCCACGACGGGCACCACACCGGAGCCCCCGACAACCCACAGGAGTACCCGATGGCCGACAAGAACAGCGCCACCGCCAAGGCCGACCTGCACGAGGCCCCGACCCCGGCGGTCCTGGACAACACCCCGGCCGGGCGCACGGACGCACCCCGCACGGACGCACCGCGCACTGATGTGGCCCGCACCGACCGCGGTACCGCGCGCACCGAGTACAGCGGCCGCACCGAGATCGCGGACGACGTCGTCGCCAAGATCGCCGGGATGGCCGCCCGGGAGGTCGGCGGCGTCCACCACATGGGCGGGGGAGCGGCCCGTGCCTTCGACGCCGTCCGCGAGCGGATCCCGGGTTCCACCTCCACCAGCAACGCCGCCCGCGGCGTGTCCGTGGAGGTCGGCCAGACCCAGGCCGCCGTCGACATCAACCTGGTCGTCGAGTACGGCATCTCCATCCCCGACCTCGCCTCGGTGGTCCGCCGCAACGTCACCGCCGGTGTGGAGCGCATGACCGGGCTGGAGGTCACCGAGGTCAACGTGACCGTCGACGACATCCACCTGCCCGACGACGAGGTGCGCGGCCAGGAGACCCCCTCCGAGCCCCGCGTCCGCTGACGCCCAACACCATCCCCCTGAACAACTAAGGAGCAAGAACGATGTGGTCGATCGTCGGACTGGCCTACGGGTCCCTCCTCGGCCTGGTGGCCTACTTCGGCGGGTTCGGAGCCTTCCTCCTCGTACTGGCGCTCGGCATCGCCGGGTTCCTGGTCGGCCGCGCCTATGAGGGGGAGACGGACCTGTCCACCCTGTTCGCGCGCAAGGACGGGAGCTCACGATGGTGAGCCCGACGGTCCACGGAGCAGGGCCGGCGGAGAGCCGGGAGACCTGGCCCGAGGGCCCCGCGCCCGGAGAACACACGCCCGGGGCCGGGCCCGCCTGGCCCGACGTGAGCCCGAGCGAAGCACGAGCCGCACACCGCGTCGCGGTCCGTACCTTCCGCCCGCGGCGATCCCTCGCCGCGGTGGTGGTCAGTACCGTGACCGTGCTGGTCGCCGGCCTGGCCGCGGCCGAGGTGATCAGTTCGCTGGCCGGTGCCCCGCTGCGGTTCGTCCCGCTGGACACGGTCTCCGAGCCGGCTGTCCACGCCCACTGGAACAGCCCCGAGATGCTCTTCGGGTCCGCGGTCAGTGCGGTGGTCGGCCTGTACCTGCTCCTCACCGCCCTCATCCCGGGGGTCAGCAGCCACATGGTGCTGCGCACCGACGACCGGGACCTGGCCGTCGGCCTCTCCCAGCGCGGACTGCGCAGAGTGGTCGAGCACGCCGCCCGCGATGTGGACGGGGTCACCGAGGTCCACGCCCGGGTGCGGAACCGTTCGGTCCGCGTCGTGGCCCGCGCCCCCGAGCGCCCCGACCCCGAACTGCGGACGAGGGTGGCGAGCGCAGTTCGGGAACGGGTCGCCGAGCTCGCCCCGGCCCGGCCGGTGCGCGTGCGCACCCGGATCCGCAGAGTGAAGGGAGAGCTCCGGTGAGTCGCTATCCGCACCGTGCCGCACGCAGGACCGCCCGGGGAAACCGGCAGGGACTGGCCCTGGTCGGGCTCCTGCTGATCGCCATCGGAGCGGTGGCACCCGTGCTGCTGTTCGACCCCTTCGGGGTCCTGGGCCCCCCGGGCACCCTCGGCCCGCTCGCCGCGGAAGACACCGTGTGGGGCGACCTCGCCCCGCTGCTGGCGGCACCCTGGGTGCCATACGCGGCCGCGGGACTGACCGTGGCGGTGACCCTGGTCGCCTTCCGCTGGCTGCTCGTCCAGGGGCGCTCAGCCCGGGTGCCGGCGCTCTTTCTGGACGAAGGCGACCGGGGGCGCACCGACATCCTCGCCCGCGCCGCTTGCAAAGCACTGAACAGGGAAGTCAGCGCCTATCCGGGGGTTCGCCGGAGTAGGGCGCACATGACCGAGTCCGCGCGCGAACCCTGCCTGCATCTGGAACTCGTCCTCGCCGAGGACGCCGACCCGGTGGCCGTGTGGCAACGGTGTCGCAACGAGGCCTTGGTCAGACTGCGTACATCCCTGGACCTTGACCGGCTGCCGACCGTATTGCGCGTCTCGGTGTCCGGCCATCCCTCTGGCAGGCAACTCGCCTGACCCGGACTCGCCCGAACCGGAGACTGTTCGGGCTGAGCGACGGGGGTGGTGCGGGCCCGGGTCAAAGGGGAGGACCCGAGAGGCCCCCACCCCCGTCGGAACACCCTCTGCCGACGCGGCCGCCGCTCAGGTCCGAGGCGGCCGTGCAGCACCGGGGCTCCGGTCAGGCGGACCGGGGGCCTTCGCCGTGGGCGGCCTCTTCCCGGCGCCGCGCCTTACGGCCCCCGTACACGCAGCGGCGCATCATCTGGTCCAGCGGTCCCGGCCGGTTGCGGACCGCCAGCCACGCGGCCAAGGCCAGGCTCACCGACCAGGCCAGCGCCGCCACCAGCAGCGCGCCCGCGCCGCCCACCACGGTCCCCAGACCCACCAGGTCAGGCTGTAGCGCGACAGCGACCAGCACCGAGTTCAGGATGTAGAAGGTCAGCGACCGCTCGCCCATGGCGGCCACCGCCCGGGTCAGCGGCCCGCGCGTGCGCTCCAGACGCGTGCCCCACAGGGCGAACAGCGCCGCGTACCCGGCGCCACCGAACACCCCGGTCAGGACCTGAAGCCCCATGAACAGGCCCTCGGTGACCACGTCCGGCGCCAGCACGCCCTGCGCGGTCAGCGCGCTGGGCACCGCGCTCAACACGGAGACCGTGATACCGACGACCGCGACCTTGGTGAGGAAGGACCGGTGCGCGGCGGGATCGTCCAACAGCCCCGCCCGACCGGCCCGGTACCCGATGACCACCAGGAGCAGCAGCGGGTAGGCCACCGCGATGAAGACCGGCCCGAACGGCAGGCCGACGAGCCGCTCGATCCAGTCGTCGAGGGCCAGGTAGCCGGGCATGGCGAAGGCCTCCGCGCCCTCGGTGCGCATGCCCACGCTCATGAAGACCATCGCGACGGGCACGGTGACGGCGTAGAAGACAGCGAACACCACGGCCGCGCGCACGATGGTCCGGTTGGGGCGCAGCAGCAACCAGCCGGTGACCAGGGCGGCCAGGCCGTAGGAGGTGAGGATCTCGCCGGGGAAGACCAGGAAGGCGTGCACGAAGCCGAACAGCAGCAGGAAGCCGCCGCGCCTGCGCAGCAGCCGCCGGACCTCCGTTTCGGAGGTGCCGCGCGCCCGCTGTCGCGAGACCATCCAAGCCATGCCGTAGCCGAAGAGGATCGCGAACATCGGGAAGGCCCGGTTGTCCAGGAAGAGCGTCGTGAACACCGACGCCACCCGGTCCTGTAGCGGTTCGTCCGCTATCTCGGTGCCGAAACCGACCCCGGCGTACACGCCCGCGTAGGCCATGGCGATCAGCAGCAGCATGAAGCCGCGGGCCAGGTCCGGCGCCAGCTTGCGCGGTGCTCTCGGGGGTGTGCTCCCCGTTGTGGCCGACATGTCGACTTGTCCTCTCTCTTGACCCGCTTGCTCCGTCATGGCCCATGCGCTTGGGAGATCTGCGCCATCCAGTCTCCAGCTGGAGGGGTGCCGACCGCATCGGCTGACCGGCCAGCCGATCGGCGGTCCCGTGACCACCGGTCGGCCGGTCCGCCTGTCCGGTCGGCCCCGATCGGGTCCGACCGGCTCCAGAGGGGGCACCGGCGTCGGCACTGGCACCGCCGGAAGTGGGTAGGCCGGGGATGGGACACGGCGCCCTCTCCGTCGCGCTGTGCTCCGGCCGAGGGATCCGAACCCAGGAGGCGGCATGAGCCGGTTCTTCATGAACGAACGCGAGACCCTGGTCGAACAGGCACTGGAGGGACTCGTCGAGGCCCACGGCGGCCTGGTCGACGTCCACACCGACCCCCTGTTCGTCACCCGGCGGGCACCCGCCACCGGCAAGGTCGCCCTGCTATCGGGAGGGGGTTCGGGGCACGAACCGCTGCACACCGGGTTCGTCGGGTCGGGCATGCTCGACGCGGCCGTGCCCGGCGACGTGTTCGCCAGCCCCAATGCCCTCCAAGTGCGCGCTGCCATCCAGGCCGCCGACTCCGGCGAGGGAACGGTGGTGGTGGTGAAGAACTACACCGGCGACGTTTTGAATTTCGGCATCGCCGCCGAACTCCTCGCCGAGACGCACCGGGTCGAACAGGTACTGGTCGACGACGACCTCGCCACCCAGAGCGAGGACGACGGTGGGCCAGGGCGCCGGGGAACCGCGGCCGTCGTCGCCGTGGAGAAGGTGTGCGGCGCGGCGGCCGAGGCCGGTGCGCCCATCGCCGACGTGCGGGCGCTGGGGCGCGACGTGGTGGACCGCTCGGCGACGCTCAGCGTTGCCTTCGAGGCGTGCACCAACCCGATGACCGGAAAGCGGTCCTTCGAGCTGGAACCGGGCGAGATGGAGTTCGGTGTGGGCATCCACGGGGAGCGCGGTATCGAGACCCGCCCCGTGACAGAGGCCGCCGCCCTGGTGGAGAGCCTGGTCAACCCGATCGTGGAGTCCGTGGGTATCCGGCGCGGGGACTCGGTACTCGCCATTGTCAACGGCCTCGGCGCCACCCACGGCCTGGAGCTCGGGGTTGCGGCCCGCGAGACACGCAGGGTCCTCGACGGTCTGGGCGTGAACGTTGCCCGATCGCTGGTCGGTCCCTACGTGACCTCGTTGGACATGAAAGGGCTGTCGATCACGCTCACCGTGCTGACCGACGACCTCGTGAAGTTCTGGGACGCACCGGTGCGCACGCCCGCACTGGTCTGGTGAGCGGAGGAATGACGATGACGGAAACCAGTGAACTCACCGGAGCGGAGACCAGGGCCTGGCTCCTGGCTTTCGCCGACCGGGTGATCAGGGACGAGGACGAGCTCACCGAACTCGACAGACAGGCAGGTGACGGCGACTTCGGCTGGAACATCAGCTCCGCGCTCAAGCGGGTCCGCACCAACCTGGAGGGCGGGAACCCGGCCGGGGTCTTCCAGTCTGTTTCCGATACCTTCCTTGCTTCGGGCGGTACCAGCGGGCCCCTCTTCGGCCTCTGGTTCGGCCGTCTCGGCGCGGGCCCGTCCGCCCCCTGGTCCGTGGTTGACCTGGCGAAAGCCTTCGACACCGCCACCGGTGCCGTCCGCCGCCTCGGCAAGGCCGAGGTGGGACACAAGACCATGGTTGACGCGATGGCCCCTGCTGCCGAGGCGCTCACCACGAGTAGCGCGGTGTCCTGGGGCGAGGCCGTGCGCGAGGCGGCCCGCGCGGCCCGCGCGGGGGCTGACTCGACGCGTGGCATGGTCGCCCACCGCGGCCGAGCCAGCTACCTGGGGGAGCGCGCACAGGACGTGCTGGACCCGGGCGCGGTTTCGGTGGCGTGGTTCTTTGAGGCTGCTGAGGCTGCTGAGGCCGCCGAGGGCGCTGGGTGATTCTGCTTCGCTTCGATGGGTCGTGGTGCTGGGTGTTCGGTGCTGGGTATTCGGTGCTCTTAGCGGCGGGGTGTGCGGGGTGTGCCCGTGGGGGTGTTGGTCTTGTGCGGGTGGTTTCCCCGTTTCCTGCCGCCCGATGGTGGCCGTCTCCGCTACGCGCCTCAAGGTCGTCGCCATCGAGCGCTTCGCGCGTCAGTGG
>NZ_BAAGZJ010000058.1:0-47937 GCF_054778635.1 Nocardiopsis nanhaiensis | reverse complement strand
GGACGGCTCGAACACCTGCGCGGCTCCGCACTCGGGTTCCGCAACCTGACCAACTACATCGCCCGAAGCCTGCTCGAGACCGGCGGCTTCGGACCCCAACTCCTACACCCCCGATTGGGATGAGCCGGTTTGGCCTTATCATGAAAACTTGTCACTTCGAGAGATTGAGGGTGATTTGTTTCGTTGGTTCTGGTCAAACAGAAAAAGCCTGAGGCGCAGGAAGCGATTCAGCGTGCCAGTCGAGGATATCCCCGGGTTTTCCTGGGTGGAATATCGAGAGCTTTATCGAAAGAAGCTTGCTTCTGAATTTACGCTTGTATTTTGCACTATTTCTACTCATAATAAATTTTGCTTTGATTTTGGCGGAAAGGTATTCAATCGCCACGCTCCAGTGATCAAGTTGCCAAAGGATGCAACGGAGGAGCAGCACTTGGAGCTGTTGGGGGTGCTGAACTCCTCGACGGCGTGCTTCTGGCTCAAGCAGGTTAGTCATGGCAAAGGGAATGGAGGTGTGAACGAAGGGTATCGAGGTGATGGATGGGAGGAATTCTATGAGTTCACCGGCACCAAGCTCAAGAACTTCCCACTCCCCAAGAAGCTGCCGCTGGCGCGTTCCCAGGAACTCGAATCCCTCGCCCAGAAACTCTCCACCCTCGAACCCACTTCCATCGCTGAGGCGGACACCCCCACCGCTAACCGTCTCAAGGAAGCCCACACCGACTACACCGCCACCCGTCAGCGGATGATCGCTCTCCAGGAAGAGCTCGACTGGGACGTCTACCACCGCTACGGACTCATCACCGACGCCCAACTCGCCGAGCTAACCCTCCCCAACACCACTGACGTCCCCGCCATCAACCTGGGGGAGCGGGCCTTCGAGATCGTGCTTGCGCGCAAGGTGGAAACCGGAGCAGCCTCCACCGAGTGGTTCAACCGGCACGGTTCCACCCCCATCACCGACATCCCCTCCCACTGGCCCGAGGCCTACCGCACCATTGTCGCCAAGCGCATCGAACTCATCGAGTCCGACAAGAACATCGGTCTGATCGAGCGCCCCGACCACAAGCGCCGGTGGCAGTCCGAGCCCTGGGAGAAGAAGCAGAAGGCCGCCCTCAAGTCCTGGTTGCTGGACAAGTGCGAGGACCGGCGCCTGTGGTTCACCACCGACGACTACGGGGACGAGCGCGCACGCCCGCTCTCCGTCCGAGCACTGGCCAACCGGGTGCGCGACCTCCTCCCCGAGGCCGCCGAGGTCGCAGCGCTCTACGACTCCGCCCAGGACTTCTCCCGGGTCATCGCGGAGATCACCTCAACCGAGCACGTGCCCTACCTCGCCGCGCTGCGCTACAAGGACTCCGGCCTGCGCAAACGCGCGGACTGGGAGCACGTGTGGGCCGAGCAGCGAAAAGAAGACGCTCACAACGCCGACCTGAAGGAAGGCGAGAAGGAGGAGCGTCGCAATATCCCGGTCCCGCCCAAGTACAAGTCCGCGGACTTCCTCAAGACCACCTACTGGGCCAACCGGGGCAAGCTCGACGTGCCCAAGGAGCGGTTCGTCTCCTACCTCGGGGCCGAGGGAGAAGCCGACCCGACCCTTCTCCTGGGCTGGGCGGGCTGGGACCACGCTCAGCAGGCCGACGCGCTGGCCACCCTGGCGCACGAGCGGCTCGAACAGGACGGTTGGGGCGGGCAGCCGGAGCGGATGACGCCGCTGCTGGCCGGGATCGTCGAGCTGTTGCCCTGGGTCAAGCAGTGGCACACCGAGGCCGACGAGTACGGCGACACCCCCGCCGACCACGTCGAGGAAGACCTCACCGCCCTGCGCAACTCGACCGGTGTCACCGACTCACAGATGCGGGATTGGCGGCCCGCTCCCACCACCCGGAAGCGGCGCAAGAAGGCCTGAACTTCTTCGGCTACCTCAACTACCTCGGGCCGGAGACCGTGACACCACTGCTCGGTCTCCGGCCTGAGGCCGCGCACCCTCACAACCCGGCTGTGCGGTGAACACGAATCACGTTCACCACATCAGGTGGTCAGCCCCCCGCCGCTGTGACAACCGAGCCCCACCCCCGCCCGTCACACAAAGGTCCAGCCCTCACTCCCCACCCTCACCACCCGCAGTCACAGGCCCCACAAGCCCACCGCTCAGGGCTTTTATGTCACCGTTGAGGCTTAGGCTGGAACCCCCGGTATAACAACGGGAACCGTGTGCCCACCACCGGGCGCTCGCTCCGGCGCCCCGCCGCGTTCGAGTGGCTGTGTACACGGCTGCGAAACCCGAGTAGACGGCAGAAAGGCGCGCCCTGGCGATGACGACCCCTTCCCCTGGTTCGAGCGGCATCGGCCGAGTCATCAGCGACCTGATCGACATCCCCCTCGCCGTCCAGGACGGCGACCTGGTCGTCAAGCTCACCGAGAGCACATCCCAGCGCCAGGCCCAGGCGATCGCCGAGTACGTGGTCACCCCCCAGCTGGCCGACTGTTTCGACCAGGCTCTGGAGACCATTCGGTCCTCGGTCACCGACAACACCTCGCACGCCGCGTACCTGCACGGTTCCTTCGGTGCTGGTAAGAGCCACTTCCTCGCGGTGCTCTCCGCGATCCTGGACCACCACGCCGACGCCCGCAGCAAGACCGGCCTGGGCGACGTCCTCGCCAAGCACGACAGCTGGCTCCCCAGCAAGAAGTTCATCGAGGTCAAGGCCCACCTCACCAACCCGGAAGTGTCCATCGAGGCCAACATCCTCGGTGGGTACGTGCGTCAGGTGCGTGAGGAGTACCCGAACGCCCGCACTCCGGCGGTCTACCGTGCCGACGGTCTCCTGGAGGACGCTGGAGAACTGCGCGCCAACCTGGGGGACGAGGCCTTCGCCGCCCAGCTGCCCGCTCGCAAGTCCAGTGATGGTGATAGCGACTACAGCGAAGAGGGGGTCTGGGGAAAACTCGCCGGTCCCTCCACATGGAGCACGGACGCCCTCGACAAGGCCTTCGCCGTACACCCCGAAACAGAGTCGCCCACCGAGAGGGCACTGCGGGATGAACTGGTCAGTGCCCTGATTGACGGGCCGTTCAAGCGCTACGCCAACACAGTCGGGGACGCCAGTGACGCCTACCTGGGCATCGACGAGGGCCTGTCCGCTATCAGTCGGCACGCCAAGGAAGAGCTCGGCTGTGACGCCGTGCTCCTCATGCTGGACGAGTTGATCCTGCGCTTCACCGCTCTCATCGGTGACGAGGCCCGGATCAACACCGAAATCCAGAAGATCACCAAGCTGGTCGAGTCCTCTCGCAGCCACCGGCCCGCGCCCATCGTGAGCATCGTCCCCCGACAGCGGGACCTGCGGGACCTGATCGGTCTCGGCGGTGGAACGGAAGGGGTGACGCGCACCCTTGACCACTGGGAGGGCCGCTTCAAGGACATCCTCCTGGCGGACGCCAACCTCACCGAGGTGGTGCGCCATCGACTCATCAAGCCCCGGGACACCGAGGCCAAGGCCGAGATCGCCGCGGCCTTCGACCGGATGCGCAACACCCGGCCCGAAGTTCGCGACACTCTGCTGGACAGTGAAGGGGGTGAGGACACCAGCACCTGGGAGGACTTCCAGAACCTCTACCCGTTCAGCCCCGCCCTGCTGCATGTCATGGTTGACCTGTCGAGCGCGCTGGAGCGCCAGCGGAGCGCCCTCAAGCTCCTCCTCCAACTGCTGGTCAACCACCGTTCCAGCCTGCCGGTCGGCCAGATCGTCCCGCTGGGAGCCGTCTTCGACGTGCTCATCCAGGGAGAGACACGGCCGTTCAAGGGTCGGCTCAGGGACGAATACGCCAAGATCAGCAGCTTCTACCGCAAGGTTCGCGAGTGGCTGCTGATCAGGCACGAGAAGTCCGAGGCCGACGTGGCTGGGCTCGACGTGCGTGCCCCGTTCCGGCGTGATGACCTGCTGGTGAAGACCCTGCTGCTGAGCGCGCTCACCCCCAACGTGCCCGCGCTCAAGGACCTCACCGTCGGTCGCGCCATGGCGCTCAACCAGGGCATCGTCAAGGCCCGCCGTCCCGGGCAGGACGTCAAGGCGGCCACCACGTTCTTCCAAGACCTGCAAGCCGAGTTCGGCGAGGTGCGGGTCGGTGCGCAGAGTGACAACCCCACCCTCACCCTCAACCTGCTGCGGGTGAGTACCAAGTTCCTCGAGGACAGCGTCCTCACCGCTGCCAACGACCACGACCTGCGCCTACTGTTCAAACGCCTGCTGTGGGAGCAGTTCGGCCTGGAGCCGGGTGCCGAACGCACCACCGTGGTCTGGCGCGGCACCCAGCGCACCGTGGAGCTCGCCTTCGGTAACGTGCGCTCCTCCGAGGACCTCGGACGTGAAGAGTTCCGGCCGCTCGCCGGCAACGCGGTCAGGCTGGTCATCGACTACCCCTTCGACGCGAAGGACCACAGCCCGGCCGAGGACCGCAACCGTGTCCAGGTGTTGCGGGAGGAGTTCGGTGAGGCGGTTGCCGGGGTGGTCTGGCTGCCCACCTTCCTGTCCCCCGGAAAACTGGAGGTCGCCCGCCGTATCCTCCTGATGAACCACCTTCTCGAACCGAACGTGATCGAGGAGAAGGCGCCCGACTGGAGCAGCGACGACCGCCGTGAGGCCCGTGCACAGCTCGACAACCAGCGCCACCAGATGACCATGCAGATCAAGAACCTGCTGCGCGGCGCCTACGGGATCGTCGAGGTCGACAAGAACAGCACCGACTACGGCGCCCCCGCCGACCCGCACATCGAACCGCTGCCGCAGGGGCTCAACATCCCCCTGGAAGCGGGCAGCCAGTTCCCCGCCGCCCTGGACCGGATCACCACCAAGCTCCTGGACCACCTCTACCCCGAGCACCCCGACCTCTCCAGCCCCACCAAGAAGGCTCCGCTGCGGCGCGCCGACCTGAGCACCGTGCTCAAGGCGGTGGAGGAGGCCAAGGCCGACAAGCTCAACCGGTACGCGAACGTGCCCAAGAGCGACCTGCCGGTGCTCAAGCGGATCGCCGAGCCGCTGCGGATCGCCACCGTGGGCGAGGTCTTCGTGCTGCGCGACGACTGGCAGCGCGAGATCGACCGGTTCGCCAAAGTGAACATGCCGACCAGCACCGACATCCGCGTCGGTGACCTCCGGGAGTGGATCCGGGCCCGTGAGGACGGCCAGGGGCTGCCCCAGGAGATCGTCGACCTGCTCGTGCTGGTCTACGCAGTGCAGAGCGACCGGGCCTGGATCCGCGCCGGCAAGCGCTACACCGGCGCGGAGATCGGCCAGCTCGCCGACGAGATCGTGCTCCGCCAGCAGGAACTGCCCTCCGAAGAGGACTTCGACCGGGCCAACGAGCGCGCCCAGCGCGTCTTCGGGCTCTCCGCGCAGCCGCTGCTCAACAGCCGCTCCGTGCAGCGACTGGCCGAACAGCTCAAAGAGCAGGCCCACCGGCATCAGGCGGGCAGCGAACACCTGGTCCGTGAACTCACCAAGCACCTGCACATCCTCGGCCTGGACGAGGAAGCCCCGCGGCTGCGCACCGCCCGTACCGCCGACGAACTCCTCGGCCGACTCGGCGGGCTGACCGACGACACCGAGCTGGTCAACGCGCTCGGCCGGGCCGACCTGCCCGAGGAGGGCGGGGTCTACCGCACCAGCATCGCCGGGGCGGGCAACCTCGCCCAGGCCCTGGCCGCCGCGCGGTGGGACCTGCTGGACTCCCTGGAGACCATCATCCAGTCGGGTGGGGAACACGCGGCCCAGGCCGAGCAGATCCTGACCCGGCTCAGGGAAGCCGCACGGCACAACGAGAGCAGCCAGAAGCTGGCCACGGCACTCAGCGCCGCCAACAGCGCCGTCAGTGCCCTGAACAACACGATCGTCCGGCAGGCCGCGGCGGCCTCGGGCGCCGCGCAGAACCCTGCCGCCCCCGCCGCTCCCGTGCAGCCCGCACCTCCGACGGCCGGCGCCGCTCCGCAGCACACCGGTGTGACCGCCGAGCACGAACCGACCCTGCCCACCTCCGCGGACACCCCAGCGGAGTCCTGGGTGACGGTCACCCCCGGCGCAGACCTCGACTCCGTCGTGGCCGAACTGCGGTCCAAGATGGACATCCCCGAAGGCAAGAAGATCCAGATCACCATCCGGGAGGCCGAGTGAGCGGCACGGCCCACACGGCCCAACACAAGGCCACCGCACGGCCCGCGTCGCCCGCCCAGGGGCGGGTGAACGCCGAGACCGTGACGAGCGCACTCCAACGCGCCCTGGACGCCGAAGCCCGCCGGGTGGACAAGGGGCACCCGAAGTCCGGTGCCACCGCCCTCGCCCTGTCCGCCGACCCGCGCTGGGACGGCCCGGACACCCTCACCCTGCACCTTGACTCGGCCGAGGGCCCCAGCCAGACGCGTTCCGTGCGGGTGATCGGCGCCGACAGCGTCCTCACCCTCGTACACGCCCTCAGCGGCCACAACGACGACGTCGACCACGTGGTCGTGCTCACCCCGCTCGACCCGGCCGATCTCGGCGAAGCACTGCTGGGCCGCCTCCTCGGTGAGGAAGTGCTCCGGATCGACAACTGGGAGCTGCTGCGGACCGAACTCAAGGTCACCCGGATCGACCCGCGGCTGTACTCGGGCAGTCTGCGCTGGCTGGCCGACACCCTGCGCGGCATCCGCGCCGTCAAACAACTGAAGCTGAGCACGGGCGTGCTCAAACTCGAACAGGCGCTGTCCATCGCCGTGTCCGTGCGCTTCGGCCGCGAACCCGACGAGAAGATCGACGGCGCGGCACTCCTGGAATGGACGCGCGACCCGGCCTCCGTGGCCGCCTTCACCCACCTGCACGAGGACGAACGCGAAGCTCTGCGGAGCGAGGTGGAGCAGACCCTCGGCGCCGTACCCCGGGTGCTGTTCAAGCTCCTGGACCGCGGGCTCGCCCTGGACGCCATCCCCATCGGGCTGACCCTGGCCGAACTGGACGAGGCCGCCAAGGAGGACCGCCCGGACGGGGACCCCGAGGCCGCCCGCGCCGCCCAGCACGCCCTCATCCGCGCCCAGGAACGCTACTTCGGGGCCAACCAGCCCGGCGCCAAAGACCTCAGGGACTTCGGCAGCGCCTGCACCGCGGCCCTGCTGCGGCTGCTCGACGGTACCGAGGACAACCACGCCGACGAGACCGTCCGCCGCACCGAGGAACTCCTCTTCCAGCTCGACGCCGCCCCTGTCGCCCAGGCCAGCCGCCTGCTCGACGCCGGACTGCACACCCGCCTGGCCGACCTGGGACGGCAGATCAGCCTCGCCCTGGGGGAGGGCCACGTCTCCAACGCGCCCCTGCCCAGTGCCCCACAGCCCCAGGACCTGCGCGAGGTGGAAGCGGCCCTCGCCCTCCTGAGCGACCACCGCCGCCACAGCGCCAGGGACAAACAGGACCAGGCGCGGGCCGCCACCAACGCGGTGCGGCTGCTGCGCCGCCTGGCACTCGGCTCCGCGGACCGGCCACTGGGGGAATCCACCCCCACCACCGCGCACGGGTGGATCCAGGCCCACGTCCAGGAAACCGGGTGGGTGGACCGCGCAGCCTCCGCGATCTGGCACCACCGCAGCGATGTGCCTGCCTTCGACCAGGCGCTCGGCGCCCTCTACGAGCGGGCCCGCGGCTGGCGCGCCCTGGTCGACGCCGAGTTCGCGACCGCCGTCAACCGGTGGAACAGCGGGCACGCACCCACCGACACCCAACTGCGCTCCGAGAACCTCCTCAGCCAGGTCGCCCGGCCACTGGCGGAGGACCAGACGCCCCTCATCATCGTCCTGGACGGGATGAGCACGGAGGTCGCGGTCCAGCTCGCCGAGGACATCCGGGCTGGCGGCCGCCTCGCCGAGATCGGCCGCTCCCGCGCCGGCGACCACGTCGCTGTGCGCGAGGGCGCCCTGGCCACCGTGCCCTCCACCACCAACTACTCCCGGGCCTCCCTGCTCACCGGCAAGCTCGACTACGGCAAACAGGACCGGGAACGCTCCGGGTTCGTCGCGCTGTGGAACACCCCGGCCTTCGGCAAGCGCGAAGCCGTGCTCTACCACCAGCGCGACCTCGAGACCGGGGCCGGGTTCCACCTGCCCACCGAAGTCCAGGAGCACATCGACGACACCGAGACGGTCGTGGGCGTCGTGCTCAACACCATCGACGACGCCCTCGCCCGCGGCCGGGAGGGGGACGAGTCCACCTGGTCGACCAAGCAGATCGGCAAGCTCAACTCGCTGATCGAGGCCGCGGCCCGGGCCGGACGACCCGTCGTGCTCACCTCCGACCACGGCCACGTGTGGGACCGTGGCTACGCCGTCAAGACCCAGTCGGGGGAGTCCGCCCGCTACCGCACCGGCCAGCCCGGCGACGGTGAGATCGCCGCGACCGGCAGGCGCGTCCTGCACGGTGACGGCACCCTCGTGGTCCCCTACCGGGAGGACATCCGCTACACCGACCGCAAGGACGGCTACCACGGCGGGTTCTCCGCCGCCGAGATGGTCATCCCCGTGCTGGTGTTCGTACCTGCGTTGGACACCCCGCGCCCCGGCCGCGGCGAGAGCGTCCCGGATCCCACCCCGCCCGGTTGGCAGCGGCTGAGCCCGGTCCAGGTGGAACCGGTCTGGTGGTCCCAGCCCTTGGAGAACACCCCGGCACCCGCCTTCGACAACCGGGTCGGTGGCGCCAGCGGTAAGGCGATCCAGGCGGGTTCCCTCGGGGGATACGTGTCCTTGGGTGAAGCCCCTGGAACCGAGAACGGGGGCGGCCGTGCACGGAAGAAGAAGCCCCAGTCCAAGAAGTCCCAGCACGAGCAGACCCCCGCCCTGTTCGGTGACGAGACCCTGGGAACCCAGGTGATCGACACCCCCGCGTTCAAGGCCAGCCTGGGCCGGGTCGGCCGGGCCCCGGCCGCAGGGGAGATCGCCGCGCTCATCGACGCCCTCGTGGCCGTGGGAGGCACCCAACCGCGCCTGCCGGTCGCCGCGGCCTCCCGCGCCGCCAAGGGACCCGAAAGCCACCCGCGGGCCGTGCGGTTCCTCAAGATGGTCGGCAAGGTCCTCAACGTGGAGGCCTACCCGGTCCTGACCCTCACCGACGGTGACCGTAGCGTCGAACTCAACACCGCCCTGCTCCAGCAGCAGTTTCTTGGAGGGAACTGACCGTGAACCCCGTCAGTGCGGCACGCCGTGAGGAGGTCGTGGGCGCCCTGCGCCGCGGAACCGTCCCGCACGGTGGACTCGACCTGTTCGCCGTCGGACTCGAACGCTTCGAGAGCGCCGTCGACAAGGAACTCGGCAACGTCAGTACCGGCGGGGCCGACTTCAAGGCCGTGCGCGGTGAGTACGGGTCCGGAAAGACCTTCTTCGTCCGCTGGCTAGGCGAACGGGCCAAACGCGCCAACTTCGCGGTCACCGAGATCCAGATCTCCGAGACCGAGACCCCGCTGCACCGGCTGGAGACCGTCTACCGGCGCCTCACCGAACGCCTCACGACCGGCACCCAACCGCCCAGCGCCCTGCGGGAGATCGTGGACAACTGGGTGTACTCGCTGGAGGAGGACGTCCTCGCCGAAGGCAAGGTGGACGAAAACGACGAGGAAGCGCTCGACGCGGCCGTCCTGGAGCTGCTGGAACGGCGCCTGTCCGAGGTCGCGGCAGCCAACCCCGGCTTCGCCGCCGCCCTGCGCGGCTACCACCGGGCCCAGGCCGCGGGCGAGGCCGCCATCGCCGAGGCCCTCATCGCTTGGCTGGGCGGACAGCCCAACGTCGCCTCTGCCGCCAAACGCTATGCCGGGATCAAGGGCGACCTCGACCACTTCGGCGCCCTGGCCGCGCTCAAGGGGCTGCTCGTGCTGCTGCGCGACTGCGGCCACCCCGGGCTGCTGGTGGTCCTGGACGAACTGGAGACCCTCCAACGGGCACGCACCGACACCCGGGAGAAGGCTCTCAACGCGCTGCGCCAGCTCCTGGACGAGATCGCCAACAACCAGTTCCCCGGGCTGTATCTGGTGATCACCGGCACCCCCGCCTTCTTCGACGGGCCCCAAGGCATCCAGCGCCTGGCGCCCCTGGCCCAACGGCTGGCCACCGACTTCCTGCCGGACCCGCGCCACGACAACCTGCGCGCGGCCCAGGTCCGCCTCACCGGGTTCGACCTGGACAAGCTTCACGACCTCGGGGTGGCGGTCCGGGAGCTGTACGCCGACGGCGCGGACGATCCGCAGCGCGTACGCAGCCGGGTCGACGACAGTTACCTGCTCGGTTTCGCCGAGGCGGTCGCCGGTGAGCTGGGCGGCAAGATCGGCATCGCGCCCCGCCTCTACCTGCGCAAGCTCGTGGACGTCATGGACCGGGTGGACCAGAACGCCGACTTCGATCCGAGGCAGCACTACAGCCTCACCGTCGGCGGTAGCGAGCTGACTGAGGTCGAACGCGGAGCCCACGTGCAGCGGGCTGGCAGCGCCGACGAGGTGGAACTGGACCTGTGAGCGCGCCTTCGGCAGGGGCGGACGGCCCGGGGCCCAGCAGCCTGGACCTGATCCACCCCACCCTCGCCCACCACGTCGTCAACACGCTGGGCTGGCCGGGGCTGCGTCCCCTGCAGCGGGAGGCCCTGGCGCCGATCATCGACGGCGACGACGCGATCCTGCTCGCGCCCACTGCGGGCGGCAAGACCGAGGCGGCCCTGTTCCCGCTGCTCACCAGCATGGCCGGGCGGACGGGGGAAGGGCTGTCGCTGCTGTACGTGTGCCCGATCAAGGCACTGCTCAACAACCTCCTGCCCCGGGCCCAGGCCTACGCCGGGTGGCTGGGGCGCACCGCCGAGCTGTGGCACGGCGACATCTCCTCGGCCGGGCGTCAGCGCATCCTGCGTAATCGGCCCGACATCCTGCTCACCACCCCCGAATCCCTCGAATCGATGCTGGTGAGCACCAAGGTCGACCACCGGGCCTTCTTCAGGAACCTGCACGGCATCGTCGTGGACGAGGTGCACGCCTTCGCGGGGGACGACCGGGGCTGGCACCTGCTCGCCGTCCTCGAACGCCTCTCCCGGGTCGCCGGGAGAGCTGTCCAGCGGGTGGGGCTGTCCGCGACCGTCGGCAACCCCGACGAGCTGCTCACTTGGCTGCAGGGATCCCAGGCCGGTCGGCGTCCGGGCCGGGTGATCGCCCCCGGGGTGCGCCTGCCCCAGGGCCCCTCACGGACCCTCGGGGAGGCCCAGCCCGAGGGTTCCCGGGCCCCGGAAGAACCCCCGCCCGGCGAGGTCGAACTCGACTACGTGGGCTCTCTGCACAACGCCGCCAAGGTCATCGCCTCCCTCCACACGGGCGAGAAACGCCTGGTGTTCTGCGACTCCCGCAAGTACGTGGAGGAGCTCGGCCACGCCCTGCGCGAGCTCGGCGTGACCACCTTCCTGTCGCACGCCTCGCTGTCCCTGGACGAGCGCCGACGCGCCGAATCCGCCTTCGCCGAGGCGCGCGACTGCGTCATCGTCGCCACCAGTACTCTGGAACTGGGTATCGACGTGGGTGACCTGGACCGGGTCATCCAGATCAACGCGCCGGGAACGGTCGCCTCCTTCCTGCAGCGCATCGGCCGCACCGGACGCCGGAAGGGCAGCGTTCGCAACTGCCTGTTCCTCGCCGTGGACACATCCGGGTTGCTGGACGCCGCCGGACTCCTGCACCTGTGGGGGCGGCACTGGGTGGAACCGGTGACCCCCACCCCCGAACCCCGGCACATCGTCGCCCAGCAACTGCTCGCCCTGTGCCTCCAGGAACCCGAGGTGGGGGAGCGGCTGTGGCCCGAGTGGTGGGGCGACCTGGAACCCTTCCACCAGGGGGCACCCATCGCCGCCCACTTGATCCGGGAGGGGTTCATCGACCTGGACGGCGGGCTGATGATGATCGGCCCCGAGGCCGAGAAGCGCTTCGGCCACCGCCACTTCATGGAGCTCACCAGCGTCTTCACCGCGCCGCCCCAGTTCACCGCCCTGCAGGGCCGCACCGAGATCGGTCGGGTGGACCCGGCGCTGCTGGCCGCCGACGAGAAGGAAACCGGGCCCCGCCGCCTGCTGCTCGCCGGCCGCACCTGGGCGGTGACCGGCGTGGACTGGCGTCGGCAGCGGTGCTTCGTTGAACCGGTCGATGGCGGCGGAGGCAAGGCCAAGTGGGACTCGGGCGGCCACCTGGGGTCCTTCTTCGACCTCACCCGGGCGGTCCGTGAGGTGCTGCTCGGTTCCGACCCGAAGGTGCGGCTCACCCAGCGTGCCGTCAAGGCCCTGGCCGAGGCCCGCGAGGACCACCTGGACCAGGTCCACCCCGGCGGGTCGGTCATCGTCCGCGCCACCAACGGCGACCTCCGCTGGTGGACCTGGGCGGGCGCGAGGGCCAACCTGACCCTGATGGCCACCCTGGGCCCGGCTGCTGACCCCAAGCAGCAGCCCAACGACGCCTGCCTGCGCCTGAACCCCGAGCTCGACCCGCGCACCTGGGCCGCCGCCAAGGAGGCCGCGGGGGAGAGGGTCACCCTGCCGTCGGTGGCCACGCGCGCCCTGGACGGCCTGAAGTTCAACGCGGCGCTGCCCAAGCACCTGGCCGAGCGCACTCTGTCCGCGAGGCTGGCGGACGTGGAGGGCGCCAGAGCCCTACTGAAGGAACCCACCCGCTTCGTGCATCTCTGACCAAAACCCAAATCCATCGTTTCAGCGGGTCCTTCGAGGCGCCAGAATCCGGAGGCCCCAGCTACGGCAGCGCTGCTGGGAAGAGGGGACTCGCCGGTGGTGAACCGAGCCGGTGCACAATCTAAAAACACTCATGAGGTAGCCTCGATTCGTGGCGGTCCGAAATTCAGGGAAAGTAAGGGCGGTGCCCGCCCCCAGAAAGTTTTCACTTTTCCCTGTGGATTCATGGGCTACACATCCGGCGGCTGTCCCGGAGTGGCCAAGAGTCTTGCCCTGAAGGCCCTTGTGGGCCGCCCTGTGAACGAAGAAGGATCTAGTTCATGGCTGCGCGGAAAAAAGGAAAAAATCCCCTGAGCTACTGGGGCGTCATCGCGATTGCATTCGCCCTGTTCGGATGGTTCCTGCCGACTCTGGGGCCCATGTGGATCATGGTTGCCGCAGGGGTTTCAGTTCTCTACATCTCTTTTCAGATGCCATTGCCCTGTGGGGCCTGGAACCGAGGAGGGCAGACACGTTGCCGT
Organism: Nocardiopsis nanhaiensis; assembly: GCF_054778635.1. Classification (NCBI taxonomy): domain Bacteria; kingdom Bacillati; phylum Actinomycetota; class Actinomycetes; order Streptosporangiales; family Nocardiopsidaceae; genus Nocardiopsis; species Nocardiopsis nanhaiensis. The sequence continues at coordinate 34,709 of NZ_BAAGZJ010000058.1, read as the reverse complement.
AACAACGCCTCAGGCTTCCTGCCCGGGTGCCACCTCGAACAGCACCGGTGGCAGACCGCCAAACTCATGGTGGCCTCCGGCGGATGGGGTGAGATTCGGGAAAAGACCATGGCCAGCTGGAAAAGGGCACTTCCAGCGCTCGTCGCCGCTGCCACGCTCGTGTCCGGCCTGGCCGGGGCCGCCCAGTTCACCTATGCCGTCGTGACGGGTTGAGTGGCAGGTCCGGGCTCTGGATGCGGGCATCGGGAGCGACGGCCTGTTATGGGCCGAGGAAGAGGTCGTGCGCGAGGCAATGGTGTTCCTTGAGTTCCGGCGCAAGGGCAACCGGATCGACTTCGATTCTTCAGTGGTGTGGGATGGGATAAGGAGTGGATGCGGTGTGAGCGCCGCGTGGGGAGGGGCGGGCCGGTGTCCCTCCCCACACCGCTGTGGGATCCTGGGGCGCATATGAGTCAGGACGAGCGCACCGCACCCGAACCCACCAGCACCTACCTGCTGATCCTCAGCGAACGCGAAGCCGTGTCCTGGGTGCTGTCCCAGCAGCGGATGGCCTTTCCGGCCAGACGGCGCGCCGAAATCGACCGGCTCGCGGTGGGGGACCGGCTCATCCTGCTCACCACCCGGGGCTGTTGGCACAACCCCACCCGGGACCGCACCCGCATCATCGGCACGGCCGAAGTGACCTCGCCCGTGCGCGACCTGGACACTGCGGTGACCATCGTCGGCCGCGACTTCACCCGCGGCTGCGACCTCAAGCTGGAGCGGGTGACGCCCTACCGCACCGGCGTGGAGGTGGCGCCGCTCGTCCCGGAGCTGGAAGTCTTCCCCGACACCCGGCCGGGCGCCTGGGCGGTGCGCATCCGGCGGCCCCTGGTCCAGCTGGGCCGCGCCGACACGGAGCTGCTCACCGGTCGGCTGGCCGCGGTCGCGGGGGATCCGGCCGAGCTGGTCCCCGAATACGTCGAGAAGGTCCGCGAGGCCGTCTCCCGCTGACCCGGTGCCGGACCGGAGACCGTCACCCGCTGCCCTGAAGGCCCGACGCCGCCGACCGGGGCCCGTGCCCCAGTTCGGCGGATTCTGTGGCGACACGTACCGGTGTTCGCCCCCGCACTACCAGTCACATCCGGTCAGTGGCCGGGCATGTGCGGGCTGGGGATCCGGACGGCGAAAAACCCTGCGAGGCAAGGGGCCCGTGCCGTGACGGCCACAGGAGAGTGGCCCCGTTCGGGGTGCCGGGTACCAGCCCTTCACGGGGAGTGTGGGGAGCGGCTCATCTGCTCCGGAGCTGTCTCCCCCTACCCCCGGAGGTTCCGTGCGGCGCACCAGTCAGCACAACAAACGATGTGAGACCGCCACCAAGCTCGCGTGCGTCTGCTCCACCTGTGGAAGCAGCCTCCACGGCTGGAGTGGCCACGTAGAACGGGCCCGTCGCGGCGAGGAGGGTGTCAGGGAACTGCGTGAACCCGCGCAGGAACGCTGGTGGGAGCAGAAGCGCCATTTTCGAGAAGAAGGGGCACCCGACACCCACCAAGTACCTGCGGCAGGCCGGCGGCGCCGTGGTCGTGGCGGGCGCGGTTTCCTGGCTGTCAGCCGACGGAGCCAGGGTCCATCGGGTGGAGCGTCTCGGAAGTGCGCTCAACGAGGAGATCTTCGACGACAGGCTCTGGCAGCACGCCAAGCGGCAGGGCGAAGGGGAACCCCCGGCCCGCGCCGAGTACGGTCGCGCGATCGCCGGGCACTTCTGGTGCGACCTGCTCATCGAGATCGCGAACGCCTTGGACCAGGGCGCCAGGCTGGTCAACAGGGTCCCCGAGGAGCTCACGGACGCGGTCCTGGAGCACGAGGACGCGGAGAAGTGGGATCCGCTACGCACCGAGCTCACGGAGGACGCGCTGAACCTGCTCTGGAAGAGCGCCCACCATGTTCTGGGTACCGACCTGGCCTTCCCCGCCGTGTACCTGCGCGTCCTCGCGGTCCTCATCTGCCTCGACCCCGGCGCCCACCCGCGTGTCGCACGAGGCGGCCTCCGCCCCCTGGCCACCGAAACCCTGGGTGACCACCTTCAGACCAATGTCGAACCCGAGTGGCTCTGGGAGGACCCGCGCTGACCGCTCACGGGGGAGAGATCGCCGATGATCTTGCCCCCAGCTCCACCCTCGGCCGTCGAGGGTTGAGCCAGGGGCAAGATCATCGCGGCTAGGGAGCGGATCCGGCCTGGGTGACGGTGGCCAGGATGTAACCGGGTCGCTTGAGGTCCTGCCAGGTGAACCGGACGATGCGCACCCCCGGGTACCACGCCTGGAGCGCATTCTGCCGTTCGCGGTCCCGCGCCAGGACCTGGGGGAGGCTGTGCGGTCCGATGCCGTCGGCCTCGCCGATGACCTTGAGGTTCTCCCACCAGAAATCGACCACGCCGATGAGCCTGCCGTTACCGTCGACGAAGCTGCGCTGGAGGTCTGTGGGCGGCAGCCCTCCGTCGACGCAGGCCAGACGTACCCGGGTCTCCAACGGGCTCTGCGCCCGGCCGTCGGCCAGGGGCCACCACCGCCGGACTCGAACACACCCGCGGCGTCCGCGGTTGGCGTGCTCGAGGCGCTCGAAATCCTCCTGGCGGATCAGCTGCAGGTTGAGCGCCGAGTCCATCAGGCACACGGCGGTCTTCCGCCCCACCCGGAGAAGGGTGTCCCGCAGGGTTCTGCCTGGGGTGGTCAGGCGGAGGGGACCGTCGGTTGCGACCTCTCCTGGCCGGACCTTCCACGTGTGCAGCGCGATGCTGTGGACGTGGCGTTGCTGGCCCAGACCGGGCACCACCATGTGCACTGTGTGGCCGTCCCATGCCGGTAGCCCCTGCATTCCCCACAGGAGCGCCGCGGTCTCTCCGGCGGCGCAGGACTCGGGTCCCAGTGCCAGTTGTGCGGCCATCACAGCTGACCGCAGATGCCGATCCGGGCTGTCGCGGTCCAAGAGGGCGCGCACGGAGTAGACACCCGTATAGGGATGTCCCCACGTGCGGTTGCGAAGCAGGCGGCGGACGTCGTTCTTGGCGAGCCCGGCGTCCCTGACCTGGGGCCAGCTGATCAGTCCGTACTGATCTGAAGCCACGGTAAGGGCCGAGGAGAGGGCGGTGGTGGGGGCTGAGGGGGCTGCCCGGGTGGGGGCTGAAGAGAGTGCGACGTTGGGGGTGGGCGAGGAGGTGGAGTGTGAGTCCATGCGTCAACGGTGCTCCTCCGGGATCGAAACCGCCAGGCGTCCCCCGTTGTCTGTGGAAAACCCGTCCCAACTCCCGATGATCTTGCCCCCAGCTCCACGCTCGGCCGTCGAGGGTTGAGCCAGGGGCAAGATCATCGCGGGCACGGCCGCACTCAGAAGCCCAGCCCCCGCAGCCACGCGAGCAAGTCGTCCTCCCTGCCCGACGCCGCCTCCTCGGTCCAGGCGCCCAGCTCTCGGGCATCGACCACCGAACCGTCCCTCAGGTAGACCACCCGGTCGGCCCGGGCCGCGCAGGCCGGGTCGTGGGTCACCATGACCAGCGTCGTGCCCTCCCAGTGCACATCGGTGAGCGCGTCCATCACCTCGGTCGTCATGGAGCTGTTCAGCGCACCCGTCGGCTCGTCCGCGAACAGGATGGCGGGCTCGCACGCCAGCGCCCGGCAGATCGAGGCGCGCTGCAGCTGGCCCCCCGACACCTGGGTGATGCCGTGCCGACCCACGTGCCCGATCCCGAACCGCGCCATGAGCGCGTCCACGCGGGCGATCGCGGCATCCTTCTCCCTCGGACCCGCCTTCCTGGGCAGCGCCTTGAGCGCGGGCAGCAGGATGTTGTCCCGGACGTTGAGGTTGCTCAGGAAGTACGCCTGCTGGAACACGAACCCCATCCGGGTCAGCCGCACCCGGCTCATCTCCGTATCGTTCAGCGAGGTCAGGTCCCGCCCGTCCAGCAGAACGCTGCCGCTCGTCGGGCGGTCCATGCCGCTGACGCTGTACAGCAGCGTCGACTTCCCGGAACCGGACGACCCCATCACCACCAGGAACTCGCCCCTGCGCACGGACAGGTCGATCCCGCTGAGGACCTGCGTGGGCGGCTCGGTGGAGTGGAAGGTCTTGGTCAGCGCCCGCGACTCCAGCGTGAGCTCGTCGACCTGTGACATGTGCGCTCCTCTTTTCCTTACCTCAAACTCCGCTCGGCCTCTGGCCCTGCTCAACCTCTGGCCCTGCTCAACCTCGGAGCCACGAGCTCTTGTCGGCGCCGCGCAGCCTCGCCGTGAGCACCACCGCACCCAGGTATCCCGCGCCGACCAGCGCCAGCGGGAAGACCGCGTACACCATCACCGGGTTGGTGATGAACGCGAGTTCCACGATCCCCAACCCGGCCAGCGAGACGGCCAGGCCCACCAAGGACTCCCCGGCCGTGGCCGCGAACACCAGGCCGGCCACAGTGCCGACCACCATCGCCAGGAGGATCTTGGCCCTGGCCTGGGTGATGATCTCGCCGGTGGAGAAACCCAAGGCGGACAGCACCCCCATCCTGCGGCGCTCCCGGGTCAGTCGCAGGTTCAGGAACAGGATGGTGATGAGCGCCGCCACCCCGACCCCGAACACGAAGGCCAGCACGGCGGCGCTCTGGAAGGCACCGGTCACGTACGACAGCGTCTGCTGCACGTACTCCCGCATGGGGACGACCGAGGCCGCCGGATGCTGTTCGCGGTAGTCGGCGGCCACGGTGGTCGGGTCCGCCCCCTCGACCGTGTCCGCGTAGACGACGTACGCGGCCGCCCCGGTGGTCTGCTCACCTTGGGCCTTGGCCGTGTAACCACCGCTCGTGACGTCCTGGTAGACGCCGCTGACCTTGACCGCGGTCGGCCCGCCTCCGCCGTCGCCCGCGGTCGGCTCATCACCGTCGTGCGGCGGTGCGCCGTCGCGCAGGGCCAGTTCGTCTCCGACGCCGACTCCGTACCGTTCGGCGTTCAGGGCCGACAGCGCGATCTGCCCGGACCCGGGCGGCCCGCCCTCGAGGAACTCGACCGTGCCCTCGGCGTGGTCGCCCACCTCCACACGCATGCTCTGCCACCCCTCCTCACCCTCGGCTTCGTACAGCACCTGGGCGAAGACGCGCACGTCCGCCAGCCTGTCGTCGGCGTGCATGTCCGCGAGCACGTCCGCCAGCCTGTCGTCGGCGTGCATGTCCGCGAGCACGTCCTCGCGTGCGGCGTCGACGTCGTCGGAGAACTGCAGGTCGGCCCGGAGGTCGCTCTGCGGGGCACCGAGGTAGGTGATGAAGCGCGGGCTGTCGAAGGTGCTCAGCAGGTTCATCGGGAGCGTCATGAGGACGGCCGCCAGGAAGAAGACCATGGGGATCAGGACCCACTGCCGGCCCTCCGCCCGCAGGTCCAACCAGGCCAGGCGCCCGCTGACGCCCACGCCGCGGTACGAGGTCAGGCCGCCGCGCCGGGCGTTCCTGGCCTGCCTCCGTGCCCGGCGTGCGGTCTGGCGCTCGTCGAGGGTGCTGCCGTGGACGAGGGCACCCACGACCTGGATCCTCCGCACACCCCGCAGGACGCCCCGGCACAGCGCCATGACGAACAGGTAGACGACCGCGAGCGCGATGACGGGCACCAGGAACGTCAGTGGGCCGGTCGGCGCCTCGGCGTAGTTCACCTGGATGCCGCGCGTCAGCAGGTCGGTCGCCACCAGCGCCAGGGCGCCGCCGGCCAGGCAGGCGAACAGGGTCATGACGCTGTACTTGGCCAGGTACAGGCCAGCGATCGACCTGTCGGGGAGGCCGATGGCCTTCATCGCGCCGATCTCGCGCACCTCGTCCTCCAGGGACCCGCGGATCACGAAGCGCACGTTGAGCAGGGCGATCGCGATGAGCAGCACGCTCACGAACACCAAGGCCACCGCCACCAGGCCGTCGCTGAACGCGTTGACCATGCGGATCATCTGGAAGGTGACCGCCTGGCCGTTCTTCGGCAGGGCCTCGTCGGCCTCGTAGGCGCGTTGGAGCTCCGCCGCGCCGGAGGGGTCGGCCAACCGGTACTCGGCGATGATCTCGGGGTCGCCGCCTCCGGCTCGCTCCAGTGCCGCGAAGTCGGCTTCGGACACCAGGAATCGGGTGGCCGAGGACAGCGAGGAAGCCATCTGCGCATCGCGTACGAAGCCCTCGATACGCAGGTCGTGGTGGCCGGTGTCCGTCCGGATCCGGAGTTCGTCGCCGACCTCCAGGTCGTAGCTCTCCTGGTAGGCCACCGGGACGTGGACCCCGCCCTCGGCCGGGCGGGCGATCCCACCGGTTTCGTCGAGCAGGAAGTCGAACTCGTCGTTCTGCGTCACGAAGAGGTTGTCGACCAGGCTGTCGGTCAGGTCCCCCGACTCTCCGGTGGCGGGCTGCTGCCAGGAGACGGTCGGCCCGTCGAAGCCGAGCATGTCGACGACGTGCCAGGCCTCGATCTCCGGGTGCTCGGAGGCGAACCGCTCCAAGGCTTCGGGGTCGTGGTCGCCCGTGTGCATCTGCAGGAAGTGCGGGGGCTTGGCTTCCTCGAAGAGCTGGTCGACGGACCCGACCAGGCGTTCCATCACCATGGCCCCGGTGGCCATGAGGAACGCGCTGAGGGTCAGGACCACGACGAGTGCGACGCTGACCGCCTTGTTCTTGGTCAGGTCGTTGGCGGCGTGGCGCAGGTACAGGGAGTCCGGCCGCCTCATCGCGGGCTCCGTAACCGTGGAAGCGGGACAGGGGCAAGGAAGGGGGAGGGGGCCAGGGGGAGGTAGGGGGTGCGGGAGAGGGTCTGGGAGGGAGCCCGGAAGCGGGGTGCTCTCACCGGCTGTGCGCCTGGGGGAACCCTGTCCGGCGGCTCGGCGCTCACCTGCGGACTGGGGACGGTGCCCGTCATGCCGTCCAATCTAGATTCGTGCCCGTCGGCGTACATCGGGGAAGGGCCCCTGTTTCCGGTGGGGGACACCCTGACGTCGTCCGTGTCCGTGCCCCGGGCCGGGTCAGGGCCGACCGCGCAGGGGGCCGTCGGCGAGCAGCGGCACCGGCGGTAGCATCTGCCGGACCCGCCGCAGCTGTGCGCGGCCGCGGGAGCTCTTCCACCGAACCGAGCGCACCGGAAGCACGCGGCCGGGCGCACCGACAGCAAGAGTGATGCCGGTTGTATGCAGGGACCTTCTCGATCGTCGCGTACGACTCCGCCACAGGAACGTGCGGAGTCGCGGTCAGCAGCCGGATGCCGGCGATCGGTGCGCTGTCCGTCTTCGCGCACGCTGAGGCGGGAGCGGTGGCGACGCAGGCGCTGATCAACCCCCTGTTGGGCGTGGACGCCCTGAAGCTGTTGCGGTCCCACCCCGCCGAGGACGCGCTCGGCCGGGTCCTCGGGGCCGACCCGGACGCGGACTCGCGGCAGGTGGCGGTGGTCGACGGCAACGGCCGCGCCGCCGCGCACACCGGAGCGCAGACGCACCCGTGGAGCGGTCACCGGACCGGGAACGGTTACGCGGTGGCCGGGAACATCCTGACCGGCGCCGCCACGCTCGACGCGATGGCTGAACGGTGGGAATCGGCCGGGGAGTCCCGTGCGGAGGCGACACTGGGTGAGCGGTTGCTGAGCGCCCTGGAGGCGGGTCAGGCCGCCGGGGGAGACCGGCGCGGCAGGCAGAGCGCGGCGCTGTACGTGCACACCGGGAACCCGTACCCGTACCTGGACCTGCGCGTGGACGAGCACCACGACCCGGTGGCCGAGCTGCGCAGGGTCCACGGGGTCGCCGAGCGGGAGCTGCTGCCGTTCGTGGAGGCCCTGCCCACGCGCGAGAACCCCGTGGGTGCCTTCGACCGGCTGCTGGACACCGGACAGCACTGACCGGTGCCACCACCGAAACACCCCCACTGACCGGCGAGACCGGGACCCCCACAGCCCACATGCAGCCCTGTACTACACGCAGTCCCGTGCGCAGGCGTCGATCGGCTGTTGGACGAGCGGTCCGTACAGGTCCAGCACCGCCGTACGCGAGAACTGGTCCGCGGGGAACAGGTCCATGAGCCGGACCCCTTCGGCCAGGCCGATCACCTGGCTGGCGACGGCGCTCGCGTAGCGGTGGTCGGGTGTGGTGTCGCCGATCAGCTCACCGAAGCGCAGCAGGAGCCTCCCGCGGACCTCCTCGCGGGTGCGTTCGGGCTCGGGGGACTCGCGCACGTGGGCGAGGGCCACCAGCAGGGGGTCGGGAACGTCGTGTTCGCGCCGGGTGAGGATCTTCTGCACCAGTGCGCGCCCCAGCTCGGACCGGGGCAGGCCCAGCTCGGCCAGCGGGATCTCGTTGGGACCCAACTCGTTGAACAGCTCGGCCTTGCTCCGGTAGTGCTTCATCACCAGGGAGGGGGAGACCCCCGCCGCGGCGGCGATGTCGCGGATGGTCACCTCCTGGTAGCCGTGCTCGGAGAAGAGCGCGCGTGCGTGGTCGAGGATGGTGCTTCGGCTGTCGGGTCTGCTCACGATCCCATCTTCCCCCGGGTCACCTCGGTTCCGCGTGCCGGGACCGGTTCCGGGGCGGTTGCATCTTCGTGGCCCTCCGCGTGTCGGCGGGACGGGATGACGGCACCGAACAGCACGCTGGCCGCGCACACGCACACGCCGATGAGGTGGGCGGTGAACACGGCCTGTGCGGAGGGGAACACCGCGCCGTTCACGGTCACGGTCATCGAGGCGAAGACCAGCGCCACCACGGCGCTGCCGCTGGAGGTGCCCATCGAGCGGACCAGGGCGTTGAGCCCGTTGGCCGAGGCGGTCTCGCTGCGCGGTGAGGACGCCATGACCAGGGCGGGCATGGCCGCGAACGCGATGGCGCTGCCGACGCTGACGAGCATGTTGCCCAGCATGATCTGCCACACCGCGTCGTTGTAGAACATCCGCCACAGGTAGGTCAGGCCCATCAGCACGCCGCCGGTCAGCAGCACGGACCTTCCGCCCCAGCGGTTGAGCATGCGGGCGGAGACCGGCGAGAAGGCGAGCATCATCAGGCCGCCCGGCACCATCACCAGACCGGCGACGGCCACGGGAAGGGCCATCCCGTACCCGGTCTCGGTGGGGACCTGGAGTTCCTGGGTGGTGACCAACCCGTTCAGGAACATCGCGAACCCGGCGAAGTAAGAGGAGACGTTGGTGAACAGGACGGGTCGGCGGACGGCGGTGCGCAGGTTGACCATGGGTTCGCGGATGCGCAGCTGCAGGGGGATCCAGACCGCCAGGCAGACGAGGGAGAGCACTGCCAGGCCGACGACCTGGCCGCTGGTCCAGCCCCACGACGCCCCCTTGGACAGGGGGAGCAGGAGGCCGACGAGGATGACGGAGAGCAGGAGCGCGCCCACGGCGTCGAATCGTCCCGGGTAGCGCTCGGTGGACTCGCCGAGGGTCAGCGGGATGGCGATGAGGAAGACCGTGCCGACCAGCGCGGTGGACCAGAACAAGGAGGTCCATCCGAACGCGCTGTAGAGCACCCCGGACAGCGGCAGGCCCAGAGCGGCCCCGACACCGAGGGTGGCGCTCATCAGGGCGATGCCTCCGGCGAGCTTCTCCCGCGGCAGTTGGTCGCGCATGATGCCCATGCCCACGGGGATGAGCGCGGCGCCGAACCCCTGCATGGCGCGGCCGACGAGCATCGCCGGGAAGTTCCCGACGAGGGCCGCGATGAGCGAACCGGCGGTCATGACCCCCAGCGACACCAGCAGCATTCTGCGCTTGCCGTGCATGTCGGCCATGCGGGAGACGATCGGGGTGGCCACGGCCCCCGTGAGCAGGGTCGCGGTAACCAGCCAGGACGCGTCGTCGGCGGAGACGTCGAGGATGCCCGGCAGGTCCGGTAGGAGCGGGATGAGGAGTGTCTGCTGCAGGGAGACGAGCATGCCGCAGAAGGTGAGGATCCCCATGGTGGCCCAGGAAGGGACACGCAGGACGGGCATTCTTCTGACTCCAAAGCAACGAGTGGCGGTCGGGGACGTGGGCGCCCGGAGGCGGACGCACGCCCGGGACGGGGGTGAACAGCTGTTCACCATCCTTCGAGTGAACACCCGTTCACCCCGGCGTGTCAACCGAGCTCCGACCCAATGGGACCTATGCCGTCCAGACCCGTCGGCATCCGACCGGAATTGGTCGGAGCGCCCGGGGTACTGCACACTTGGGCTCGTGGAGAGCATCGGTGTGGACGCGTGTCGTCAGGGGTGGGTTGCTGTCCGGCTCGACCACCGCGGCCGTTTCGGGGAAGCGGTCCTGCACCGCGAACTGGAGAGCGTCGTGGCCCAGGCGGGGGAAGCCCTGGTGGCGGTCGACATCCCGCTCGGCCTGACCCGGCAGGAGTGGCGGGAATGCGACCGGATCGCGGCGGGGAGGGTGGGACGGCGCTCGAGCAGCGTCTTCCGGATCCCCCCTCGGCCGGTGGTGGAGACCGCGGACTACGCTGCCGCCAACGCCCTGTGCAGGGAGTTGACGGGCAGCGGGCTCAACTTCCAGGCGCACGGGCTGTTCGCCAAGATCCGGGAAGCCGACCGGATCAAGGGTGCGGGCGCGGGACGCCTGTACGAAGTCCACCCCGAACTGTCGTTTCGGACGATGGCCGGTGCGCCGCTGTCGGCGGCCAAGAAGAACTGGAACGGACAGGCCGAACGGCGCCGGTTGCTCGCAAACGAGGGGATCGTTCTCCCCGACGACCTGGGGGAGGCGGGACGGGTTCCCGCCGACGACGTCCTGGACGCCGCCGCGGCGGCTTGGAGCGCGCACCGCATCGCTGCGGGCCGGGCCTCCTGCCTCCCGGAGCACACCCAGCTCGACGACCGGGGCGAAGCCATCGCGATCCACTGCTGAACGCGGTGCGGAGGCGGGCGGACCGCGGCCCGGGGGGAGTCCGCGCTGTGACCGGTGCGGTGTATACCCTGGCCCGAGTTCCATTCCCCCACAGAGAAAGCATCCCCCATGTCATCCACCGCACGGCTGACCCTGTGTGCGGCACTTACCACCACCCTGGCCCTGACCGCCTGCGCGCCTGTCGAAGACCTGCTGGGCGAGGCCGCCTCGAGTACGGCCGAACGGCTCTCCGAACCCGAAGTCGACCAGGTCGACCGGGACGACCCGTTCGCCGGGACCGAGGCCGACGACTACGCGGAGGACTTCGAAACCCCAGAGGCGGCGTCCGTCGGGGAGGTCGGGGAGTATCCGGGCGACCGGGTCCAAGAGGCCTACGACATGACCGCGGAGTACCTGGAAGCGGTCTACCTGGAGCATGACGCGGTCTTCGACGAGGACAACAGCGAGTTCACCGCACTGCTCACCGAACAGGCGCTGGACTGGTACCTGGAACACCACGGGCACGAGGACCCCGACCTCGACAGCCGGCACGTCCCGTTCAACCTCGCACCCAATACCGCCGAGCCCATCGGCGACGTGGTGAAGGTGGACGGCAGCATGTGGGCCGAGACGGACCGGGACGAGCTGGGGCAGGACTACCTGGCCGTGCACACCGAGTACACCATCGTCCACCCCGTCGCCCGGCCCGGCGCGTCGGCGTCGGTGCGCCTGGTCACCTCGCACTACGGGGAGGTCTCCTTCTACGACCCCGGTGACGGCACCTGGGAGGCCTTCCCGAACTGGTGGCGCGCCGTGGGGCCGACGCACTGCCTGCTGGACGAGCACACCTTCGCTCCCGCCTACGCCGACGAGGAACAGCAAGGCGAGGACGTCGGAGGGGCCCCCGACGACGCCTACGACCTGGAGAGCGCACGCGACGAGGAGGAGTGCAGCGCCATCCGGGACACCTGAGCGCCCTGTACGAGGAGTCCGTTGCCCGCTGACATCTCCAGGCCCCGCCCTTCCCGGGGGCGGGGCCGTCAGCCGTCGCTGCAGGGCTCCTTGCCGCTGTGGATGCACCGAGCCGCGCCCTGGGTGCGGACCCGGACGCGGACTCGGTGCGGGGGTGTGGTCGACAACGTGCAGGGGTTCGGATTTCGCTCAGATCAGGCCGAGGCCCCACAGGGCACTCACGGCCGCCATGGAGAACACACCACTGACGAAGGTCACACCTCCGTAGGAGACGAGCGCGGCGCGCAGTGACATCCCGGAGAACGTCATGCAGACCCAGAAGTAGCTGGAGTTGACGTACTTGATGATCACCGACCCGCACGCGGCGGAGAGCATGGCCGCCTCGGGAGACAGGCCCAGAGTGCCCATCAAGGGCGCAGAGAGGGAGGCCGCGGTGATCACGGCAACCGTGGTGGACCCGGTGATCATGTTGGCGAGCACCCCGAGGACGAACGGCAACAGAATTGCCGGGATTCCCACAGCCAGCGTGTTCTCAGCGATGATGTCCACGGTCGGGGTGGCTTGGAGCAGTTCGCTGAGCGCTCCTCCCAGGCCGGTGACCATAATGATCATCGCCGACATGCGCAGCGCGTTCTCCACCCACGTGTCGCGCAGGCTCTTCTCGTCCTCGGTGGTCTTGGTTCGCCAGGCGAGGATGTAGGCCAGAACGACACCGATGCCCAATGCCAGTACAGGCCAACCGACAAACGTGGCGACATCGTGGACGGGGTGCCCCTCCTCCAGAACGAAGTCGGCGACACTGCTTCCGGCGATCAGGACCATCGGAACGAGAATCGGCGAGTAGGACCACAGGAGCGAGGGAAGCGGTCGGGAGCCTTCCTCGGCCTCGCCTTCTCCAGCCCCGCGGCCGCGGTACTCCTCCGAGGGCGGTGAATGCACCCGTCGGCCGATCAGAAGGGCGTATATCCAACCCGCGAGCGAGCCGACGAAGGTGACGATGGAGCCGTACAGGATGATCAGTCCGATGTCGGCTTCCACGACCGCCGCGGCGGCGAGGGGTCCCGGTGTGGGAGGCACCACTGCGTGGGTGAGCTGCATCGAACCGACCAGGCCGGTGGCCATGACGCTCATGTTGGTGCCGGCCTGCAGCGCGGCAGCATGCACCAGCGGGTTCAGGATGATGTAGCCGACATCGGAGAAGATGGCCAGCCCGATGATGAAGCCCGCGAGGGTCAGGGCGAGCGGCATGTTCCGCTTTCCGACCAGCCACATCATCGAACGCGTGATGCGCTGAACAGCGCCGGTATTGCGCATGGCCTCAGCTATCAGCGTGCCGAGGACGATGACGACGGCGATTGACTGAATCGTACTGCCGAAGCCTACTTCGAACGCTTCGATGAAGACGGTTTGGTCAATGGCCGGGACGAACCCAAGCAGCACGATCGGTACCAGCATGGCGATGAATACGTGCCACTTGTAACGGGCGATCAGGAACAGCAGGACGACAACAACGCCGAGGAATCCGATGAGCGCGACGGCGGGGTCGTTGGTGATCGTGTCTTCCATTCTCCAGCCCTTCTGGGAATGTGACCTTGCCTCGGTCCACGCCGGACTGACACATCTCTGTGGTGTTGCGCCCCATGCAGGGTCGCGGCGTCATGCATGACGCCCGTCGGCGAATGACTGAGTGATGGGAACAGTACTCAGAGGCGCGAGGGATGCACTCTGAGCAGCACGGGAAACATGTTCCTTATGGCGACACTTTGCATCCGGATGGCGGAATCCTAAGACGCTGATATGACGTGTGTCAACCATGTCTATGATGTAGGACACACTCTCCGCAGGGTGCCGTGCTCAGCGCCAAGGAGGCTCGCCATCCGTTGAAGGAGGTGGAAGCCCCTGGCTCGACGAGTGGCATAAGGCCAGCTGAGGCGGTAGAAGGTCGTGCGCTTGGCGATGGGCGAACACCTGGCCGGGGCCGACGCAGGCGGCGCCGCCTTGGGCCGCAAGCAGCTGGTTAGCGTCGATCCGACATGTACGGTCTTGCTGGCTATCGACAATCGATCTACTGTCTACAATCTGCTACGCCGAGGCCGGGCTGTGTTCCGGTGCCCCGAGGAGGTTGCCGTGGATCCGAGCTCTGACCCGATCGAGACGATCGGAGCCAGCGATCAAGGGACATCGATCGATGCCCACCAGCACTTCTGGCCTTCGGGTGTGCGCCCCAGGGACCCGCGTACAGCCGTGCTGGAACGCGACTTCACCCCCCGCGACCTGGCCGAGGAACTGGTCGGCGGCACTGTGGCGGGCACGGTTCTGGTCCAGTGCGCGGCGGGCCCGGAGGAAAACGACCGCCTCGTCTCCTACGCCCAGGCGTTCCCGCCTGTCGGTGCGATCGTGGCCTGGCTGCCCTTGGACGACGCTGAACGCGCCGTGCGCGAAGCTGACCGGGTGCGTGCCCGTACACCGTTGCTGCGGGGTTTTCGGGCCAAGCTCCCGGAGTCTGCCGACGGCATCCCTGACCTGCTGCGCACCGCGAACTTCGCGGCCGCCAACGGCCTGCTCTGGGAGCTCGTGGTCAGTACCGACGAGCACGTTCACCTGGTGGAAGAGGTGTCGGCGGAATGTCCCGACCTGCGGATCGTTGTCGACCACCTGGCCACCCCGCCACTGGCCGGAGGCGTTGCCGGTCCGTGGCGGAAGCGGATCGACCGCCTGGCAGCGTGCCCCTCCGCGGCGATGAAACTCTCCGTCGGCGCCGACGTGCTCGTCGACTGGGAATGGGCCCCCTCGGAGTTGGCCGAATACGTGGCCTATGCGTTGGAAGGGTTCGGCCCGCAGAGGACGATGCTCGCGTCGAACTGGCCGGTCATACGCCTAGCGATCGACCATGGGGCGGCATGGCGCGCGTTGGAGGCCGCCGTGGGGGAGGCCGGCGTCTCGGCCTCCGAGTTCGAGCGGATCAGTTCGGGAAACGCGCGGTCCTGGTACCGGATCGGTGAATCCTCCCGCTGATCCCCCCGGTTGAGCAGGCATGACGATCAAGGGGTTGTGACGCAGGCCACGACATGCCTACACTCAATCCGTCTGACGAAATTAATATTCCGTTATATGGAACAATTATTTGAGGGGGCGTCATGATAGACGCAACCGGCCGTCACTTCCTCCAGATTCCAGGCCCCAGCGAAGTTCCCGATTCAGTTCTGCGCGCGATTGCGGCCCCCACGATCGATCACCGGGGGCCCGAGTTCGCCCGGATGTTCTCCCAGGTACTCCGCGACGTTCGCCCGGTGTTCGGCACCACCGGTCCGGTCGTGGTGTACCCCTCTTCCGGCACGGGTGCTTGGGAAGCGGCCCTGGTGAACACACTCAGCCCGGGGGACCGGGTGCTCAACTTCGAGACCGGCCACTTCTCCACACTCTGGGCTGAGATGGCAGCGGCCCTCGGCCTGTCCGTGGATGTCGTCGCCGGTGACTGGCGGCGGGGTGCCGATTCCGCTGAACTCGCCAGACGGCTCGAGAACGACCCCGAACACACCATCAAGGCCGTGTGCGTCGTGCACAACGAGACCTCGACCGGTGTGGTGAGCCGCATCAAGGACATCCGGGAGGCACTCGACGCGGCGGAGCACCCCGCCCTCCTCATGGTCGACACCATCTCGTCCCTGGGGTCGATCGACTACCGCCACGACGAATGGGGCGTGGACGTCACCGTCTCCTGCTCCCAGAAGGGTCTGATGCTTCCGCCGGGACTGGGGTTCAACGCCATTGGTCCCAGGGCCTTGGAGGCCTCGCACACTGCGCGTCTGCCCAGGTCCTACTGGGACTGGGCCCCCGTGCTCGAGGCCAACGAGCGCGGATTCTCCGCGTACACACCGGCCACCAATCTCCTCTACGGCCTGCGCGAATCCCTGCGGATCATGAACGAGGAGGGGTTGCCCGAGATCTTCGCGCGCCATCAGCGCCACGCCAGGGCCACACGTGCGGCCGTGCGCGCGTGGGGTCTGGAAGTGCTCTGTGCCGATGAACGCGAGCACTCAGGTGTGCTCACTGCGGTGCTCGTCCCCGACGGGCACGACGCCGACCACATCAGGAAGGTCATCCTGAACCGGTTCAACATGTCCCTGGGCGCGGGGCTGGGCAAGCTCGCCGGGCGGGTCTTCCGTATCGGCCACCTCGGCCACGCCAACGACCTGACCGTCTCCGCTGCCCTCGCCGGCGTTCAGATGGGGCTGACCAGAGCCGGACTCAAGGTCCCCAACGACGGTGTCGCAGCCGCTCTCGAAGAGCTGAACGGGGACTGACCATGCGGTGCACGTACCGAGGTGACCGACAGGAAGCGGAGGTGATCCGGCAATGACGGAAACTACCCGGGATCCCGGGGCCGGAGGAGGACAGGGACCCGACTCCGAGCACACCCAACGGGTCCAGCAGGCCCTCCTCCGCGCCGGAGTCACTGACACCAGGTTCGACGACTACTCCCGCCACCTCTTCTCGAGGGACGCGAGCATGTACGCCATCGAACCGCTCGGCGTCGTCTTCCCCCGGGACGCAGACGAGGTCGCCGCGGTGACCTCTGTTGCGGCCGAAACAGGTGTGACGCTCACCCCGCGGGGAGCCGGCACCAGCCTCGCCGGACAGACCGTGGGCTCGGGGCTCGTCGTGGACATGTCCCGGCACATGAACGCCATCAAGGCCATCGACCCCGAGCAGCGTACGGCCCGCGTCCAACCCGGTGTCGTCCAGGACCAGCTCAACGCCGCGGCGGGCGCGCACGGCCTGATGTTCGGTCCGGACACATCGACGAGCAACCGGGCCACGTTGGGCGGCATGATCGGCAACAATTCCGCCGGTAGCGGGTCGATGCGCCACGGAATGACCATCGACCACGTGCGCGCACTCGATGTGGTGCTCTCCGACGGCAACCAGACGGTATTCCGTGCACTCACCGCTGACGAGCGTGCCGAACGCGCCGGGCTGCCGGGGCTGGAAGGTGATATCCACCGCGGGCTGGAGCGCATCCTGCGCGACTACCCGGAGGCGATCGCCACCGGCTTCCCCGACTTCTGGCGGCGTGCCTGCGGGTACCGGTTGGACCGGCTGGTCGACGACCCCTCATTCAACCTGGCCACCTTCATCGTCGGATCCGAGGGCACGCTTGCCTTGGCCACCGAGGCGGATGTGGACCTGGTCCCCAAACCGTCCCGCACCGTGATCGCGGTGGGTCACTTCAGCACCATGCCGGGCGCGGTCGCCGCGACACAGGACGCCCTCGCGTGTGATCCGGCAGCCGTCGAGATGATGGACCGGACCATCCTCGACCTCTCGCGGGAGCGGATTGAGTACGCGTCGCTCGGCGACATACTCGAGGGTGACCCGGAGGCGCTGCTGTTCGTGTCGTTCAGTGGAGATGACGAGGCTGAACTCATCGACCGCCTGGACAGGTTGACACGGTTGTGGCGCAGCAACGGGCACGGCTACCACACACTGCGGGCCGTGACGCCGGAGCAGCAGTCCGCCCTCCTGAAGGTCCGCAAGTCCAGCCTCGGCCTGCTTATGGCGGCAGGCAGCGGCACCCGGCGGCCGTTGGCTTTCGTCGAGGACACCGCCGTCGACCCGGAGCACCTGGTCGAGTACACGACCCGGTTCAAGGAGATCCTGGACCACCACGGCCTGCAGGCGGGCTTCTACGGGCACTGTTCCGTGGGCTGCCTGCACATCCGACCGTTCGTCGACCTGGCGGTTCCGGGTGAGGCTGAACGGATGCGTACCGTCGCCGAGGAGGTCAAGAGCCTGGTGACTGAGTACGGCGGGGTGAACTCCAGCGAACACGGCGACGGCCTCGCCCGCAGCGAGTTCAACGAGCAGATCTTCGGGCCCGACCTCTACGCCGCCATGCGCGAGGTCAAGCGGGTCTTCGACCCGGAGAACCGGCTGAACCCAGGCAAGATCGTCGATGCCCCGGCGATGACCGACAACCTCCGCGACGCCCGGCTCCCCGAGCCGGGGCCGTTTCGGACCAGACTGTCGTTCGATGTGGTGGGGGGCATGCGCGGGGCCGCAGACCGGTGTATGAACATCGGCCTGTGCCGCAAGAGCACGTCGGGGACGATGTGCCCGTCCTACATCGCGACCATGGACGAGGAACACACCACACGCGGACGGGCCAACGCCCTGGTCAAAGCGCTCTCCGAGCCGGATCCAGCGGCGTCGATGGGCGATGAGCGCCTGCACGAGGTCCTGGACCTGTGCCTGATGTGCAAAGCCTGTAAGAGCGAATGCCCGCTGGGCGTCGACATGGCCAAGCTCAAGAGCGAAGCCCAGTCGCACTACCACGACGCCCACGGGGTACCGCTGCGCTCGCGGCTCTTCGGCGCGATCCGATCGCTTTACCGCCTTGGTTCGGCTACCGCACCCCTCAGCGCACTTCCCAACCGCCTGCCGTTCCTGCGCCGTGTGCTGGAGAGGGCCACCGGTATCACGGCCCAGCGGCCGTTGCCTACATTCCAGCGCCGCAACCTGATGCGCTGGTTCCGCGATAGGCGGCCGCGAACCGGTGACGCGCCCCAGGGCGAGCTCACTTTCCTCGCCGACTCCTTCTCCTCCTACACGGAACCGGGTATCGGGCGCGCCGCGATCGAGGTCCTGGAGCGCGCTGGCTGGCGGGTCCGGCTGGAGAGCCGCGGGTGCTGCGGACGCTCCAGCCTGTCCAAGGGACTACTGGACGATGCGAAGGCCAAGGTCGGCAAACTCGTCGGCCTCCTCAGTGAAGGCGAGGCGGCGGGCCAACCCGTCGTCGGGTGCGAACCGTCGTGTGTGCTGACGCTGAAGGACGAAGCCGGGGCCCTGCTGCCCGACGACCCCCGTGTCCAGGAGGTCTCCGGGCGCGTGCGCCAGGTCGAGGAACTCATCACCGAGGCCATCGACGCCGGACACCTCACCCTGTCCGAGGAGTCCTGGCCCGCGAACCGGCGCATCCTCTTCCACGGCCACTGCCACCAGAAGGCCGAGGTGGGAACATCGGCGACGATGAACCTGCTGCGTCGTATACCCGGTGCCGAGGTCGTGGAACTCGACGCGGGCTGTTGTGGAATGGCCGGCTCCTTCGGTTTCGAGGCCGAACACTACGCGACGTCGATGAAGGTCGGTCAGGACCGGCTTTTCCCGGCTATCGAAGCCGAGGAGGAGGCCACGGTCATCGCCGCGACCGGAGTGTCCTGCCGACAGCAGATCGGGCACGGTACTGGGCGCGGTTCCCGGCATCCGGTGGAGTTGGTCGCCGCTGCGCTCGAACCCGAGTCGGTTCGGAAAACCGAACGCCGGTAACCTCGGCACTGTTGCCGCTGTCTGAGCGGTGACTGTAGGTGTGTGCGACGCCGGAGCGCGGGCCGTTCACGAATTCAAGGAGAGGTGATGGGTCGATCCGCCGAACCCGGTGCCGACGGTGCCCAGAGCAGGCACCAGAGGATTGAGAAGCCGCCGAGCATGGTGGAGCTGGCCACCCGATCGATCCGTCGGATGATCCTGGGCGGTGAGCTGTTGCCGGGGGACCGCGTCGTCGAGAATCAGCTGACGGCAGACCTCGGTATCAGCCGCCCTCCGCTACGCGAAGCCCTGCGCCGACTCGAACACGAAGGGCTCATCAGGCAGTTCGCGCACCGGGGCGCCGTGGTGACCCCACTGTCCCTGCACGACGTCTACGAGATTGTGACGCTGCGGCAGCAGCTGGAGCACCTGGCCATCGACCTGGCTTTCCCCGTCTCCGAACCGGAGCGCTTGGAGCGTTGCTGGCGCGAACTGCGCCGCATGGAGGTGGCCGCCGACATCCGCGACGAAGCCGAACTGTCTGACGCGAAGTTCGACTTCCATTCGGCGGTCATCGGCCTGTCCGGGCACCGGAGGCTGGAGGAGACCTACCGCTCCCTGCAGATGCAGATGAAGCTGTGCATGGCGTTGAACCGCAGCTCGCGGGCCCATCGCAACGAGAGCCCTGCCGGTGTCATCATGCGCCATCGCGCCCTGCTGCGCGTCATCCAGCAGGGCGACCCCGCTGCCGTCCGTGAAGCGATGGACTGCCACGGAGACCGGACGTTCCTCAAGGACCTTCCGGGCAATCTCGAAACGGGAAGCGCTGAGGCGCTGCGCTGGTTGGAGCGCGCGCAGGCCGAGGAAACCGCTCGGGCCGCGCTCGGACCTGGCTGAGGGAACCGGCGCGGGGCGCGGGAGATCCCGGTCTTCGCCACCCGCCGGGCTCGGTTGGGAAGGTCCGACTTGGTCGCCCGCGGTCAGCGATCCTCCCGGAGCCGGTCGAGTTCGGCGCGCAGCTCCGCGGCGAGTTCCACGGCCCGGTCCAGGCCGCGGCCGGCCTCCGCCCCCGCGCGGTCCCCGGCAGCAGGAGGGCTGACGAGGGACGGCCCCGGCGCGATCCGGACCTGGTCGGCGGCGCCCGCGGCCTCGATGTCGAAGACCACCCGGTCCGAGCGGTGCCAGCTCTCGAACCACTCCAGCGGGGTGCCGTGCTGGTCGAACGTGCCGCCTTCGAGGAGGAGCAGCGGGTCGCGGTCGTCGACGCCGAGCTCGGCGGCGATGCGCGGGTCCGCCGGGACGGCGCGGATCTGTCTGCGGCCGCTGCTGGGCACCGCCCCGAAGCGGGTCTCCATCAGCCGGTGCAGGGAGGAGTCGCGCAGTATCGAGGCGTCCAGGACGGCGAACCGTTCGGCGGGGAGCCAGGTGCGCACGTAGGAGAGGGCCTCGTCGTCGACGTAGCGGACGCGCTCCAGCCGCAGCAGCTCACGCGTGCCCAGGTGCCGCACGGCCGAAGGGGTGCCGGCGCGGGAGGGCTCGAGGGAGAGCACCGCGGTGGCCAGGCTCAGGCCCTCGGCCGAGAACTGGTCGAACAGGCCGGTGACCCGCTGCACGAGCCGGTGGTGCTCGGTGGGCACCGCGGCGACCGGGGACCGGCCCCGGGTCCTGCGGACGGTGCCCTCGTCCTCCAAGGTGGCGAGGGCCTGGCGGACGACGCTGCGCGAGACCCCGAAGCGCTCCCGCAGGTACGCCTCGCTGGGGAGTGCGTCACCGGGCGGGATTGAGCGGTCCCGGATCTCCGCGCGCAGGACGTCGGCTACCTGGGCGTGCAGCGGCCGGTGGCCGGAGCGGTCGACTGGCATGGCGGCCATTCTAGAACGGGAGGGACGCCTGTCCCCCGGTTCCAGGGTAACCGCGCTGTGCGAAACGCCACCGGTCACGGACGTGCCCGCGGGACCGGTGGAAGGGGCCGGTGGACGGAGGCCTCCCGTTCGCCCGTCCGGCAGGACTCCGAGTCCGACCGGGGGTTAGCGGGTGTCCTTGGACCGGGCATCCATGGCCTCGATCAGGCGCTGTTCCGTGTCCGCCCCGGCCCGGATCCTGGGCAGGCGCCACATGAGCGCTGCTCCAGCGATCCACCACACCAGCACCATGACCCACTCGTTGGGCCACAGCAGCGCGGCAGGCATACCCGGCAGGTACAGGCTGAAGAGGCCGACGGACAGCACCAGCGCGATGACTCCCACAGGCACCCCTGCCCGCACCGTGAAAGGCCGCTCCATGCCGGGTTCGCGGCGGCGCAGCACCAGGAAGCTGACGACCACCGTCAGGTAGGCGATGACGATGGTGAACCCGCCCGCGTTCACCAGCCAGTTCAGCATGGGGTCGCCGAAGAACGGGGCGAACACGGACAGCGCCCCGATGAACAGGATGGCGTTGGAGGGCGTGCGGAAACGGGGGTGGACGCGGCCGAACCATACGGGGAGCATCCGTGACCGGGCCATGGCGTACACGAGGCGGCTGCCCCCGATCAGGAAGGCGTTCCAACTCGTAAGCAGCCCCGCGATACCGCCGAGGACCAGGAGGTTGCCCATGGCGGGGCTGTTCCACAGGGCCGCCATGGCATCGGCCGAGGCGAGGTCGGCGTCGGCCAGCCCTGCGGGTGACAGGCCCGAACCGGCGGTCAGCATGATCATCACGTACCAGGCGGTGGCGCAGAACACGGAGATCACCAGGAGCGCACCGACCAGGCGGTAGGGCAGGTTGATCTCGGAAGCCGACTGGGGGATGACGTCGAAGCCTACGAACAGGAACGGCACTGCCACCAGGACCACGAAGATGCCCGGGACACCGCCGGTGAACAGGGGCTGCATGTTCTCCGTCGACCCGCCCGCGAACGAGCCGGTGAGCATCGCGGCGCCCACGGCCAGGAGGAACAGCACGGCGATCACCTGGAAGACGCTCGAGGGGCGGATGCCGATGTAGTTGATGAACGTCATCAGGATCGCGCTGATCACGCCGACCGCGACGAGGCTGGCGTGCACGTCGTACTCGGCGATCGTCCAGAGGTACCCGGCCTCCATGTCCGGGAACAGGTAGACGAGCGTCTCGGGGATCGCCACCGCCTCGAAGGCGACGACGGAGACGTAGCCCAGCACCATGGACCACGAAGCGACGACCGCGCCCTTGGGTCCGATCGCGCGCATGGCGTAGTGGTGTTCGCCGCCCGCGCGGGGCATGGCTGAGGCCAGTTCGGCGTAGGTGAGGCCGACGAAGGCGATGATGACGCCGCCGATGACGAACGCCAGGGCCGCGCCGACGCTGCCCGCCGCATTGATGAAGTCGCCGGTCAGGAGGATCCAGCCGAAACCGATCATCGCGCCGAAGGCCAGCGCGAGGACGTCCCACCTCCCCAGGACCTTGACGAATCCGGTGCTGGTGTCGGTCATGGAGGGCTCCAACCATCGCGCCTGTGGTGGTCGGCCATGGAATCACGTGGCGTGGTGGGGTTGGAAGCCCGCCGCGGCGATTCCGGGGCGGCGCGTGTACGGAGCGGAGAGCCCGGCCGTGCGACAGCCGCGGCACCGTGGCCAGGAACGCGGGGGCGGGCCCGCCGACACCGTTGCGGCGGGCCCGCCCCCGTGGAGCGGACGCGCGGTCAGACCCCGGTGGCTTGCCAGACGTGCCCCCACCCGGGGGCGAGCTCGGCCGCCCGGCGCATCGCCAGGACCAGGCTGGCCTCCCGGGCAATGCCCTTGCCGGCGATGTCGAAGGCGGTGCCGTGGTCGACCGAGACCCGCACCACGGGCAGACCGGCGGTGATGTTGACACCGTCGTCGCCGTAGACCGCCTTGAAGGGCGCGTGGCCCTGGTCGTGGTAGCAGACCGCCACGAGCTTCCACTTGCCCTTGACCGCCGCGGGGATGAGCGCGTCGGCCGGCAGCGGGCCGTGGGCGTTGATGCCCTCGGTCCGGGCGCGTTCGATGGCGGGTGCGAGGACGTCGGCGTCCTCGTCACCGAACAGGCGGTTCTCCCCGGCGTGCGGGTTGAGCCCGGCCACCCCGATGGGTTCGTCCGCGTCACCCTGGGCGCGGGCGAACGCGCTCATCAGCCGCAGGACCTCCAGGGTCCGCTCCTGGGTGATGTCCCCGATGGCCTGGCGCAGGGAGACGTGCGTCGTGAGGTGGAAGAAGGACAGGTCGCCCGCGGACAGCACGAGGCTGTAGTCGCTGACCCCGAACTCGTGTGCCAGCAGCTCGGTGTGCCCGGGCCAGGCGTGTCCGCCCAGGTGCATGGCGGCCTTGTTCAGGGGCGGCGTCACGATCCCGTCGACGAGCCCCTGCTTGGCCAGGTCGACCGCCTCGATGACGAACCGGGCCGCGCCGTCGCCCGCGGCGGCGCTCAGCGCACCGGGGGCGACGTGGCCGAGCGATGGGCCGGTCTGCACGATGTCGATCATTTCGGGGGAGTCGGCCGCGTCGGCGGGTGAGGCCACGGGGTTGACGGCCCACGGGTCGCCGCCCACAGCGGTGACGGCGTTGCGGAGCGCGTCCACGTCGCCGATGACGACGGGCCTGGCGTATTCCCGCACCTCTGGGTGGAAGAGCAGCGCCTTGGCGGTGATCTCCGGGCCGATTCCGGCGACGTCGCCGAGGGTGACCGCGAGGGTGGGACGGTTCAACTGTTTCTGCCTTTCATGTGGCGGACCGCGTCGGCGGCCTCCAGGAGTACGGACGGGCCGCCGAAGCCCCCGGCCTTGGTGACGATGGCCTGACCATGGCGCGGCCCTCCGGAGAGGGTGCCGAGGGGGATGCCGGGCGCGACCTCGCCGGTCAGGGTGATGGCCCGGGTGTCGAGGGCGGCCGTCAGCGCGCGGGCGCCGTCGCCGCCGGTGACGACGAACCCGGACAGGGCGTGCTGGTCGGCCAGGCGGGCGGCCAGTTCTCCGAATCTGCGGGCCACGGTCGCCGGTGGAAGACCGCCGTCGCGGTCCTCGGGTGCGACGAGCGCGGTGTGGGGCGTGTCGGGGTCGAATCGGCCCAGGACCTTCTCGCTCCAGGTGCGCCAGGCCTCGTCGTCGGCGAGGTCGGCCGGGTCGGGCTGTTCCACGGCGGTCCACTCGTCGATCTCGAGCTCGGCCACTTGGGTGCGGGCGGTCTGGTGGAGCGAGGTCACCACGACCAGGGAGGGCGGGGGCTCCTCCACCGGGCGCCAGGTCTCCGCCAGCCGGGTGGCCAGCCCCGCGGAGCCGACCGGTACGGCGTCGGGTCCGAGCGCGGTGACGGCGGCCGCGACGCGGGCCAGGTCCGTGTCGTTCTTCGCGTCGACGACGGCGACGGGCGCGGCGGTGCGGAGCAGGGCCGCGTCCTCCTCGGCGTCCTGCCCGGTGAGCTGGACGTGTTGGGCGCCGAGCAGCTGGGCGACCCGGCTCTCCGTCACCGGGGTGACTGGATCCTTCCCGACCGCGGTGCGGTGCACTTCGGTACCGTCGACGAGCAGGACGCCGTCCCGCACGGTGCGGCCGTTGGCGGGGAAGGCCGGACAGACCACGGCCACGGCGCTGGGCGACCAGGCTTCCAGGACCGCGTCGATCTCGGCGCGGATAGGCCCGCGCAGGGTGGAGTCGATCTTCTTGTACAGCAGGCCCACACCGGCCTCGCGTAGTCGCCGGGTGGAGTGCGCTGCCGCTTCGGCCGCCTGCTCCGCGGGGAGCGCCCGCGAGTCGGTGCTGAGCGCGATGACGTCGGTGTTCGACGCGGCCGGACCGAGTTGGAGCTCGGTCCGCCAGCCAGCGCGCAGAAACTGGACGG
The DNA here is from genome assembly GCF_054778635.1 of Nocardiopsis nanhaiensis. Lineage (NCBI taxonomy): Bacteria > Bacillati > Actinomycetota > Actinomycetes > Streptosporangiales > Nocardiopsidaceae > Nocardiopsis > Nocardiopsis nanhaiensis. The sequence continues at coordinate 9,796 of NZ_BAAGZJ010000058.1, read as the reverse complement.
CAGTGTCTCCGGCGCCAGTCAGGTCGTCCGCGAGCACGGCGGCGCGCGGCGGGGAATAGGTGTTCACGGGTCGGAACCTCTCAGTTGGTCGTCCACGGCCGCGTCGTCTTCGGCGACCGCGGTTCGTGCTTCCTCCGTCTTCAGTTGCCCGGTCGTCCCGGTCCGGCCTCTTCGTCCGCTGATTGGTCTGATTCCTCTTGCCCTGCCTGCTCGTGTTGCTCTGCCTGCTCCTGCTGGGGTTGTGCCTGCTCTTCCTCGGCCCTCTCGGCCTCCGCCGGCTGGGACCCGGCCCGGCGCAGGACCCAAGTGGTCACCACGGGGGCGAGGAGCGCGGTGACCAGGACGCTCGCCGCCACCTGGGTGGTGGCGGTGCCCGCGTAGGCGGCGAAGGACGGGTCGGCGGCGGCGACGATGGCCGGAGTGGCGACGGCGTTGCCGGAGGCGGTGCCGGCCGCGAAGCCGAGGCCGGACTCCCTTCCGCGGCGCAGCAGGAACCGGTAGCCCAGGTACACGAAGCCGCCGGTGACGGCGGTGATGGCCGCGCCCAGCAGGATGCCGGACAGCCCGCCCCGGGCCACGTCGGCGAGGTCGATGCCGGTGCCCAGGGCGAAGGCGAAGAAGGGGATGACGATGGAGGGGACCGGCTTGAGGACCTCGCGCCACTGCGCGTCCACGTTGCCGATGATCACACCGAGGATGAACGGGATGATCGCGGCGACCATGGTCATGACGGGGATCTGGCCTAGTCCGGAGGCGCCGATGAACAGCAGGGCGAAGAAGGGGCCGTCGTTGATCGCGCCCGCGATGTAGGCGCCGCGGTCCTTGGTGCGTCCGTACTGGCCGGTGATGGCGAGCCACAGCCCGCCGTTGGCGTTGGTGGCCGCGGCGATCATCGCCAGGATGGAGATGCCGAGGACGCCCTCGGGCCCGGTGAACACGGCCAGGGCGATGATGAGCAGGCCGGGGACGATGCTCTTGCCCAGCAGGATGACGCCGGTGGTGGCCAGGACCGGTCCGCTGGTGCGGAGGGTGACCTGGGTGCCGGTGGCGAAGATCAGCAGGGCGATGAGGGGCATGGCGCTGTCCTTGAACAGCGCGGTGGTGAAACTGCCGATGTCCAGTGCCGCGGGGGCGAAGGTACCGATGACCGAACCCAGCACCAGCGGGATGAGCATGGCTCCGCCGGGGATCTTGTTCATCCAGTGGAAGAGGGGTATCGGTGACCCGTGGTTGTCGCGCATGAGTGTCCGTTCGCAGAAGCCCGGCGGAGTGGCTCGGGGCCAGCGGCCGGTACGCAGATTGTCCGTACAGATTGTACGTACAACTCTGAGAGAGTCTAGTGCTCGAGCACAGGAGTTCACAGGGAGATGAGGTGCGGGCTCACAGGGGAGGTGTTGCCGGATCCCAACCGGGAAGCGGAGCGGGAGCCGTCGCCGTTGACGGCCAGGGGAGCGTGCGCCCACCCTCCAGGATGCGCCCCAACTGGCGCTCGGTGGTCGGGCGTAACCCTTTCCTGGGGAAAAATTTGCGTGGTTGCAGGTGGTCGGAGCCAGCCTGCGGGGCATGGGGCAGCCGCGACCGGTCGGCGGGAGGCGCGGGGAGAGGCGGACGCAGCGCGGGGGAAAACGGCAGGACCGGGCTTTGGACGGCATTGGTGGTCCCTTGGTGTTCCGGGGCGGAAGGGACCGGGCCGCTCCGCTGATCCGGCCGCGCCTCCCGGACTCCACCGGCCCCTCAGACCGAGTCGCGCTCCACCAGTGTGGTGGGCAGGAGCATCCCCGCGGGGGTGTCCCCGTTGATCATGTCGAGCAGCAGGCGCACCATCTCCCTGCTGATCCGGGACAGCGGCTGGCGGACGGTGGTCAGCGGCGGGTCGCAGTGCTCGGCCGCGGTGGAGTCGTCGAACCCGCCGACGGCCACGTCTTCGGGGACCCGCCTGCCCGCGCGGCGCAGGGCGTCCAGGGCCCCGGCGGCCATGAGGTCGGAGGCGACGAAGACCGCGTCCAGGTCCGGGGCCCGCTCCAGCAAGGCAAGCATCTGTTCCTCGCCGCTCCTGCGGGAGTAGTCGCCGACGGCGATCAGGCGCTGGTCGACCTCGCCCAGTACATCGCGGAAACCCGCCAAGCGCTCCACACCCCCGGAGGTGTCCTGCGGCCCGGCGATGGTGGCGATGCGCTCGCGCCCGGAGCCGCGCAGGTGCCGGGCCATCAGGCGGGCGCCGTCGCGGTCGTCGGCCGCCACGTGGGCGATGCCGTGCCCCGAGGGCCTGCCGCACACCACCAGGGGTGTTCCGGTGGCGAGCAGCTCGTCCACCAGGGACGTGCCCGCGTGGTCGGAGACCACGAGGGCCCCGTCCACCCCGCCCTCGGAGACGAACCGGCTCACGCGCTTGCGGTCGGCCTCGTTCCCGGCGATGGTCAGCACCAGCATGATGTCGTGGGCGGCCAGCGCCTGGGTGCACTCGCGCAGCAGAATGCTGAAGTTGGGGTCCTCGAACAGGCGGTGCTGGGGCTCGGAGAGCACGAACGCGACCGTCTGGGAGCGCTGGGTTGCCAGCCCCCGTGCGTGCCGGTTGGCGACGTAGCCGATCGTGTTCACCGCCTTGAGCACGGCCGCCCTGGAGTCCTTGCTCACGTAGCCCTCGCCGGTCAGGACCCGGGAGACGGTTCCACGGGAGACCCCGGCGGCGGTGGCCACGTCGTTGATCGTGGGGCGGCGGTGCGCCTGGCGGTCGGTCGGGCGGTCGTCTTCGGTCACGGCTTCGTCGTTTCCCTCTCGTCCGGGGCGGAGCATGCTCCGCGCGGGTGCCCCGCCCCGGACCGGTCAGGCCTTGACCGCGCCGGAGAGCAGGTCGATGCGCCAGAACCGCTGCAGGGCCAGGAAGAGCGCGATCAGGGGGATGACCGAGAGCAGCGATCCGGTGATCACCAGGGTATAGAGCACCGGTTGCGAAGCGCCTTGGTTCAGGAGCGTGTAGAGGCCCACCGTGACGGGGAACATGCCGTCGTCGCTCAGGAGGATGAACGGCAGCAGGAAGTTGTTCCAGATCGCCACGAACTGGAACAGGAAGACCGTCACCAGGCCCGGCAGCATGATGGGCAGCGCCACCTTCCAGAAGACGCGCAGCTCACCGGCGCCCTCGGTGCGTGCCGACTCCAGCAGGGAGTCGGGGACCGCGGCGGCCGCGTACACGCGGGCCAGGTAGATGCCGAAAGGGCTCACGATGCTGGGCAGCAGGACCGACAGGTAGGTGTTGGACAGGCCGACCTCGGCGAACAGCAGGAACTGGGGGACCGCGAGCATCACCGGGGGCACCAGGACTCCGGCGAGCAGGATGTTGAACAGCGCGGTGCGCCCGCGGAACCGGTACTTAGCGAGGGCGAACCCGGTCAGGCACGACAGCAGGGCGGACAGGAGTCCGCCGACCCCGGCGTAGAGGGCGCTGTTGGCCATCCACTGCCAGTACAGCCCGTCCCGGTAGGCGGTCAGCTCGCCGACGTTCTCGAGCAGGCCGTCGCCCGGCCAGAAGGTGAACGTGGTGAACAGGTCCGACCCGCCCTTGGTGGAGGCCACCGCCACCCACGCCAGCGGGATGAGGCAGTACAGCGTTCCCAGGAGCAGGATCGCGGTGGGGATGACGGGCGTGCGCGCACCGCCCTTGCGGCCGCGGGCCGCTCCGCGCGTGCGGCCCGCCGGGCGCGTCTCCTTCGCCGGACTCATCGCGCCTCCTCCTGGCTGAAGGCGCGCGACTGCACCAGGCGCAGGAACGCGTAGGACAGGGCGAGGGTCACCGCGGCGATGATGATGGAGGTGGCCGCGGCGAGATGGATGTCGTCGCGCACGAACGCGTCCCGGTAGACCTTCATAAGGGGGCTCCAGGTCGTGGAGATGGCGTTGGACAGGGGTGAGAGCGTCACGGGTTCGGAGAACACCTGCAACGTGGCGATCATCGAGAACAGCGAGGTCATGATGAGCGCGGGCGTGAGCATCGGGATCTTGATGCGCAGCGCCATCTGCAGCTCGCTGGCGCCGTCGATCCGGGCCGCCTCGTACAGGTCGGGTGGGACCGCGCGCAGGTTCGTGTACAGGATCAGCATGTTGAAGCCGGTACCGCCCCACACCGCGATGTTGGTCAGCGCGACGAAGACCGTCTGCTGACCCATGAGGTCCACGCTCGGCAACCCCAGCGCCGCCAGGGTCTGGTGGAACGGGCTGACCTCGGGCAGGTACAGGAAGCCCCACAGCAGGGTGGCGATCACGGCGGGCACGGCGTAGGGAAGGAAGATCACCATCCGGGACACGCTCCGGAAGCGCACCCGCTGGTGGTCCAGGACCAGCGCGAATACCAGGGCGAGGCCGAGCATGAGGGGAACGACCATCAGGCCGTAGATCCCGATGCGCAGCGTCCCTGCCCACAGTTCGGGGTCGGTTGCGGCGGACTGGTAGTTGGTCAGGCCCGCGAAGAACTCGCGGCGCCCCTCCGCGCCCAGACCCAGGCCGGATACCTCGACGCGGCGCACGCTCAGGTAGACCGTGTACGCGATCGGAAGCAGGATGAGCAGCGAGCTCAGGATGACGGCGGGGGCCAGGAAGGCGTAGGGAACCAGACGCGCGGCCCTGCGGCGGCGCGAGGGTGCTCTGGCCGGGCACATGGTGGACACTCCTTGGGGGGATGGGCCGGGTGGTCACCCGGAGATGGCGAAACCCTTGCTCTCCATGTCGGACAGGGTGTCCTCCTGCATCACGGCGACGGCCTCGGAGAACGGGGCCCCGCCTGCGATCGCGTCCGCGAAGGCGTCCTGGTAGGAGCTGTAGGTGATGTTGACGTTCGGGCCCCAGGTGACCGGCGCGGTGCCCTCAGCGATCCGGGCGGCCTCCTCGTAGAAGTCCTCCTGGTGCGCGAGGAACTCCGGAGGCTCGTCCAAGACCGGGCTGTCCTGGGTGTCCGTCGCCGCCGGGTAGATGCCGCTCTCCAGGACGAGCGCCTCGGTGGCCTCGGGGGAGGTGTTCAGCCAGACCGCGAACTCCGCCGCCGCGTCCTGGTGGGGCGTCCCCGAGGCGACACCGGTGGCGGAACCGCCCCAGCTGCCGGTCACGTTCGCGCCCTCCTCCCACTGGGGGAGCGGTGCCATGGACCAGTCGCCCGCGGTGTCCTCGGCCGCACCCGACAGGACCCCCGGAGCCCAGACGGCGCTCGGCCAGGCCAGGAGCGAACCGTCGTTCAGGGCGGCGTTCCACTCGGGCGTGTACATCGGCCGCCCGCTCACCGCGTCCTCGGCCACCAGTCCGCTCCAGTAGTCGGCGACGCGCAGCGTGGGCTCGTCGTCGACGGAGACGGACCACGAGTCCCCCTCGGTGGTCCACCAAGCGGCACCGGCCTGCTGTGCGAGCCCGGCGAACCAGCCGGGGTCGGTGGGGGAGAAGCTGGTGATGCGGTGGTCGGGGTGCTCGTCGCGGACCTCGCGGGCCAGGTCGGCGAACTCGTCCCAGGTGGCGGGGGCCTCCAGGCCGAACTCGTCGAACAGGTCGGACCGGTAGTAGAGCATCATCGGCCCGGAGTCCTGGGGGATGGCGTAGACCTGGTCGGTGCCCATGGTCACCTGTTCCCACATGTTCTCGTGGAAGGCTTCCTCCGCTTCCGCGGTATGGGCGCTCAGGTCGGCGACGGCATCGCGCGCGGCGAGCGTGGTCAGCGCCTGGTACTCGGCCTGGACCAGGTCGGGCGGGTGCCCGGCTTGGGAGGCGGTCAGCATCTTGGTGACCACTTCCTCGCCCGCGCCCTGGTCGCTGACGGACACCTGGACGTCGGGGTTGTCCCCGTTCCAGATCTCCACGACCTCCTCGATGCCCGGCGCCCAGGTCCAGAAGGTCAGCTCCACCGAGCCGTCGTCCGCGCCGGGGAAGAGCGAGCACGAGCTCAAGAGGACCACCGCGCCGACACCGGCGGCGATCCGGGAGCTGCGTCCTATGGCCATCGCATGTCTCCTCCGGATGAATTCGTGGTTACGTGTGGGAGCGATCACACTCTTGTCGAGAGGAGATGATCCTGTCAAGGGTGGTATTTCGAATCGGTTCTGTGCATCATGTGGGACGAAAGCTGTGAACGTTCCCATGTACGAGCGGAGCCTGATCGCCAGTGACCATTGCCCCACTCATCCCCGGTGTCGACGCGATCGTCTACGGCGGCGACTACAACCCGGACCAGTGGCCCGAGGAGGTCTGGCACGAGGACGTCCGGATGATGCGGGAGGCCGGGGTCAACCTGGTCAGCTTGGGCATCTTCTCCTGGGCGCACCTCGAACCCGAGGAGGGCGTGTACACCTTCGAGTGGCTCGACCGCGTGCTCGACCTGCTGCACGGCGCGGGTATCCGCGCCGGCCTCGCCACCCCGACCGCCGCCCCGCCCGCTTGGCTGCTCCACCAGTACCCGGCCGTCCGCCCGGTCACCGAAGAGGGCCACATCCTCTCCGGCGCCTCCCGCCAGACCCTGTGCCCCAGTTCCCCTGAGTACGCCCGCGCCGCGGCGCGCATCACCGAGGAGCTCGCCCGGCGCTACGCCGACCACCCGGCCGTGGTGTTCTGGCACGTGCACAACGAGTACGGCGGCGCGATGCCCGCCTGCTACTGCGCGGTCTCGGCCGAGGCCTTCCGTGCCTGGCTGCGCGAGCGGTACGGGGACGTCGACAGCCTCAACACCGCGTGGGGCACCAGCTTCTGGGGCCAGACGTACGGGGCCTGGGAACAGGTCGAACCGCCGCGCGTGGCGCCCACCGCCATCAACCCCGCCCTGCAGCTGGACTTCCTGCGCTTCTGCAACGAAGCGCACCTGGAGTGCTACCGGCGCGAGCGCGACATCGTGCGGCGCCACACCCCCGACACCCCGGTCACCACCAACTTCATGATCGTCAACTGCAAGTGGATCGACTACTGGTCCTGGGCGCGCGAGGTCGACTTCGTGGCCAACGACCACTACCTCCAGGCAGAGGAGAGCGACAACCACATCGAGCTGGCCATGGCCGCCGACGTCACCCGCGGGGTGGCGGGCGGTCGGCCCTGGGTGCTCATGGAGCACTCCACGAGCGCCGTCAACTGGCAGCCCCGCAACATCGCCAAACAGGCGGGGCAGATGCGCCGCAACAGCCTGACCCACCTGGCGCGCGGGGCCGACGGGATCATGTTCTTCCAGTGGCGCGCCTCCCGGTTCGGCGCCGAGAAGTTCCATTCGGCGATGGTGCCGCACAACGGGCGCCGGAGCCGGATCTGGGGCGAGGTGGTCGACCTGGGCCGCGAGCTCGCCGACCTGGAGAGCCTGCGGGGCAGCACGGTCCGGGCCGACACCGCCCTGGTCTGGGACTGGCAGTCGTGGTGGGCGATGGAACTGGAGTTCCGGCCCAGTGCCGACCACTCCTACCTCGAACGCTTCCGGGCCTACTACACCTGGCTGTGGCGCACGCACCGCACCGTCGACGTGGTCCCGCCGGACGCGGACCTGAGCGGATACGCGATGGTCGTCGTGCCCAGTCTGTACCTCACCACCGATTCCGCGGCCGCGAACCTCACCCGCTACGCCGAAGCGGGCGGAACGGTCGTGGTCTCCTACTTCTCCGGAATCGTCGGCACCAACGACGAGATCCACCCCGGCGGGTACCCCGGCCCCCTGCGGGAACTGCTGGGCCTGGAGATCGACGAGTTCCTGCCGTTGCGCGCCGACGAGGGCGTGCACCTGGAGAACGGCGTCGCGGGGCGCGTGTGGGCCGAACGGGTCGTCCCCGACGGCGCGGAGTGCGTGCTCTCCTACACGGACGGCCCAGCGGCGGGGGAGCCAGCGGTGACCCGCAACGCCATCGGTTCCGGAGAGGCCTGGTACGTCTCCACCGCGCTGGCCCCCGAAGGGCTGGGTGCGGTGCTGGACAAGATCGCGCCCCCGCCCGTCGTGGAGGACCTGCCGGAGGACGTGGAGGCCGTCCGCAGAGTGGGCCCGGGGGAGAGCTACCTGACCGTCGTCAACCACGGGGCGCAGGACGCCGAGGTACGCGCCTCGGGCGTGGACTGCGTGAGCGGGGAGCGGGTCGACACGGCCCTGCGGATCCCCGCCGGGGGAGTGCGAGTCCTGAAGGAGAACACACCACCGACCGAGAGGTAACCATGAAAAGACGAACCTTCGCCCAGCTCAGCGCCCTCCTCGCCGTGCCGGCCGTCGCGCCCCTTCCCGCGTTGGCCGCGTACGCGGCACCGGCCACCCCGCGGCCCCGCCCGCGCCAGGGCGACTGGATCTCCGGCGGCGACATGTCCACCCTGGTCAAGGGCGAGGACTTCGGCGCCGTCTTCCGGGACGCCGACGGCAACGAGGACGACGCGCTGACCATCCTGTCCGAGTCCGGGATGAACTACGCCCGCCTCAAGGTCTGGGTGGACCCCGCCGACGGCTACAACACCGCCGAGACCGTCCTCGCGCTCGCCCCGAGGATCAAGGACCTCGGCATGGGGCTGCTCGTGGACTTCCACTACTCCGACTTCTGGGCCGACCCCGGACAACAGGACAAGCCCGCCGCCTGGGAGTCCCTGGCCTTCCCCGATCTGGTCGACGCCGTGTACGACCACACGCACGGGCTCCTGGCTGCCTTGGCCGACCAGGACACCCCGGCCGACATGGTGCAGGTGGGCAACGAGATCAACAACGGCATGCTGTGGCCGGACGGGCACACCGACGACTGGTCGGGGCTGTTCGAACTCGTGGATGCCGGGACCCGGGCGGTCCGCGACGCCGCGCCGTCGGCGGAGGTCATGCTGCACCTGGCCGAGGGCGGCGACAACGAGATGTTCCGCTGGTGGTTCGACGCCGCCGTCGAGCACGGCGCCGACTTCGACGTGATCGGCGTGTCCTACTACCCGTACTGGCACGGAACCCTCGACGACCTGCGCACCAACCTCGACGACATCACCTCCCGGTACGACCGCGACGCCGTCCTCGTGGAGACCGCCTACGGGTTCACCCTCGAGGACGCCGACGGGCACGAGAACATCTTCGACGAGGAGCTCGCGGAGGTGACCGGCCACCCCGCGACCCCCGAGGGGCAGTCCGCGATCCTGGCAGACATCGTCGACACCGTGGCCGCCGTCGCGGGCGGCCGCGGCCGGGGCGTCGTGTACTGGGAACCCGCGTGGACCGCCGTCGAGGGCAACGGCTGGGATCCCACCGACCCCGACTCCGGCAACGCCTGGGAGAACCAGGCCCTGTTCGACTACTCCCACACGCTGCTGCCAGCCGCTGACACCTTCTTCGCACCGCGGTGACTTCGTAGGTCCAGACCCGGCCCCCTGCACCAGGGCCCGGCCTCCGGCCCCGCCGATCCTCCCTTCGTCGGGGCCGGACCACTGGACCACACCCTCGGAACTGGGCTTATGCGTGTGGCGCATAAGCGGAGGAGGGCACCGGGCGCGGCACGTCCGCTCCTGCACCGAAGTTGGGCGAGGAAGTCCGGGGGTTCTGCGCTGTGGGCTCTGCGGGCACTCGGTGGGTGGGTTTGTTGGGCGGTGGTCTGTTGGGTGGGGTGTGCCCGTGGGGGTGTTGGTCTTGTGCGGGTGGTTTCCCCGTTTCCTGCCGCTTGATGGTGGCCGTCTCCGCTGCGCGCCTCAAGGTCGTCGCCATCGAGCGCTTCGCGCATCGGTGGCGCTCCACCTTGACCCGCTTCGCTGCGACGGCGGGTGGGCGGCTATCAGGAAACGGGGGAGGTGTGGTCGGGGTAGCGATGGGCCCGTTGGGCCCGAAGGGGCCCCTACGGCACAAGCACGGCCT